>JAAAPH010000175.1 GCA_009908415.1 Bacteroidota bacterium | reverse complement strand
TAGATTGAGGCATTCGTGTACGCGGTCTCGCACCGCCGTCTCTGCGGAGCGGGTAAAATTGCGAATGGGGAAGGCAATGTTTTCGAAGGCCGTCATCGAGTCGAACAACGCGCCGCCTTGAAACAGGACGCCAAAGCTGCGGCGCAATTCACGGAGCTCCTCATAGGGAATGGTGTTGAGGTCCGTCCCGTCGACAAGCACGTGGCCCTGATCGGGCGTCAGGAGGCCGACGAAGTGCTTCATGAGGACGCTCTTTCCCGAGCCGGAGCGCCCGATGATGGCCGTTGTTTCGCCGTCGCGGATCTCCAGGTTGATATCCTGGAGGACGGTCAAGTCCCCAAAGCTTTTATGCAGGTGTTCAACTTGGATCATGCAGTGCGGCGGGGACCGCCGGGCAATTCAGGGGTAAGGCAGGAAGGCGAGCGAGTGCGGTGCAAGAAGGGGCCGTAAATACGCTAGGGCATAGGTAAACGTTCAATGCGACACGCAATTCGGGCTCACAGCAGGGTGACAGCAAGGAGGAGGTCGGCCAGCAGGATGAACACGCAACTCAATACGGCTGAGTCCGTCGTGCTCTCCCCCACGCCTTCTGCGCCGCCCGTCGTATAGTACCCCTTGAAGCAGGCAATCGACGTGATGATAAACCCGAACGTGACCGACTTGATCAGTCCGAAGTAAGGGTCGAAGGGCTTAAAGAACTGGCGGGCCCCCTCCATGAACTCGCCGGCGGAGATGAGGCCGCCCACCTCGCCGATCAGCACGCCCCCTCCGATGCCAATCAAGCACGAGGCGATGTACAGCATCGGAAACATGACAATGCCCGCTAGCACGCGCGGCACAATCAGGAAGCTGATGGAGTTGATGCCCATGGCCTCCAGCGCGTCGATTTGTTCCGAGACGCGCATCGTACCCAGCTCGGCCGCGATGCGCGCGCCGACGCGTCCGGCCAGGATGAAGCCCGTGATCACGGCGCCCAGCTCCAGCAGCATCGAGGGGGCGACGATGGAGCCGATGATGCTCTTGGGGATGAACGGCGACTCCAACTGATAGGCCGTTTGCACCGTCAGCACAGCCCCGGAGAAGGCCGCAGCGAGCGCCACGATGGGGATCGACTCGATGCCGATCCGCACCATCTGCTCGATCCAGTTTTTCCCGTAGACCCGAATCTCGTCCAACGACCCGAACGCACGGGCAATGAGTATCACATACTGGCCGAGGGCGTAAAACGGCGAGAGAAGGCGCTCTTGCACGGGTCCGGGGCCGGTTCCAGGAGGAGGGCGAGGGGGCGGCGTGGCGGCACGCGCTCCGTGTAAAACGTGCGCCCAGCGCGACACCAAACTGTGCATGCACCCGCGCTCGGTTAGTTCCGTCTGCATGGCTTCCTCATTGTTCCCCGTCCGCAGGGCCCCCGCCGCCACCGTTGAGGATATATTCGCGTGCCTGTGGGTATCCTTATCCAGCACTGGCTCCCCCAATACGTACCCATTCTGATGGCCAAAAAGAAGCGTCGTTACGTTTGTCAAGAGTGCGGCCACGAGGCCCACAAGTGGATGGGCAAGTGCCCCGGCTGCGGATCCTGGAACACGCTCGTCGAAGAGGTCGCCTCCTCGGAGGTGAAGGCACGCGTGCCCAAAAGCAGCGCCAACGGCCAGACACGCGCCCAGGCGGAGCCGCTCTCGAAGGTCGAACTGGGCGAGGAGGCCCGCCTCCAAACCGGCGTGGCGGAGTTCGACCGCGTGATGGGCGGCGGCATCATGCAGAGCTCGTTCAGCCTCATCGCGGGGGATCCGGGCATCGGCAAGAGCACGCTCATGACCGAGCTGGGCCGCTACCTGCCCGAGCGCCGCGTGCTGTACGTCACCGGCGAGGAGTCCACCCGGCAGGTGAAGCTCCGCGCCCAGCGCCTTGGCGTCGAGTCCGACAACTTCTTGCTGCTGGCCGAAACGAACGTCGAAGAGATCAGCGGGGCCGTGCAGGACGCCGACCCGGACCTGCTCGTCGTCGATTCCATCCAGACGATCTTTCGGCCCGACCTGTCGAGCGCGCCGGGCTCGGTGAGCCAGGTGCGCGAGAGCACGGCGTCGCTACTCAAGATTACGAAAGAAAATCATTTCTCCACGTTTCTGGTGGGGCACGTCACGAAGAAGGGGACCATCGCCGGGCCGCGCGTGCTGGAGCACATGGTCGACACGGTGCTCTACTTCGAGGGCGACCGCCACCATGCGTACCGCATTCTGCGCAGCGTGAAAAACCGGTTCGGCCCGGCCAACGAGATCGGCGTGTTCGAGATGCGCGAGTCGGGGTTGCACGAGGTGCCGAATCCGAGCGAGATCTTTCTGTCCGAACGTGGTTACGGCGTGAGCGGATCGACGGTCGTCTGCTCGCTGGAAGGCACGCGCCCGGTGCTCGTCGAGATTCAGGCACTCGTCACGCCCAGTTCGTACGGCACGCCGCAGCGTACGGCCACGGGCTTCGACTACCAGCGTCTGCAGATGCTGCTCGCCGTGCTCGAAAAGCGCGTCGGCCTCGCCTTCTCCGACTACGACGTGTTCGTCAACGTGGCTGGCGGCGTGAAGCTCGACGAGCCGGCCGTCGATCTTGGTGTGGCCGTGGCCTGCGCCTCCTCCTTCCGCGACGTGCCGACCGACACGAACGCCGTGCTCATCGGTGAGGTCGGGCTTGGGGGCGAGATCCGCACGGTGAGCCAGCTGCCGCCGCGCCTCAAGGAAGCCGGGAAGCTCGGTTTTGATCGTGCCGTGGTGCCGCACAATAACCTCAGCGGCATGTCGGAGACCTCGGGCGTGGAGGTCGACGGCGCGAAGCGGCTCACCGACGTGCTTGACATGGTGCTGTAGCCCGCGCCGAACCGCACGCCATTCCACGCGCGTCGTCCTGTCAGCTTGGCTCTGTTTGTTCGGCAGGAGGGCACGTCACTTCTGCACCGAAGCCGGGTGCCGGGGCAGGCTGGAATGGTCTCTGATGCTACAAACACATGCTACACGTTTCCCTCGAAGCGCGACATCGAATCGACCCGGAGTCAGTGCGATGACGGTAGAAAACCTTGAAGATCTGTACGTCGAGCAACTGCGCGACCTGTACAACGCCGAGACCCAAGTGCAGAACGCCCTCCAAGGCTGGATGGACGCCACCCAGTCGGACATGCTGCAGGAGCTGTTTGCAGATCGGCTGAAGCAGGCGAACCGGCACATTAGCCGGGTGCAGCAGATCTGCAGTGCGATGCAGGTGAACCCGGCCGGCGAGAAGTGCCACGGCATGGAAGGCCTCATTGAGGAAGGCAATGCGTACGTCGACGAGTCAGCCGCAAATCCGGCACGCGACGCCGGCCTCATTGCGAACGCACAGCGCGTGGAGCACTACGGCATCGCGGGCTACGGCTGCGCCCGCACGTACGCCCGCCAGCTCGGATACGATGAGGCGGCTGGAGCGCTGCAGAAGAACGTGGACGAGTCGGCCGAGATGGATGAGCGCATGAGCACCCTCGCCGAGCAGTTGCTCAACCCTGAGGCCAAGGAGGCGGAAGTCGCCGCCTAACGTCTTCGGCCCCGGCATGCGTTCCGTGGGGCCGCCCGGCACCGAGCCGGGCGGCCTTGCGCATGGGAGCGATCGGCGTGTGGGCTTTGATCGACGACGCGCTCTACTCCACGTTCGGCATGGCACAACCGGAGCCGATTGGCGTACAGAAAACTCCGCAACGGAAAGTGCAGACCGACGCACAATAATCCCAACGCTCGACGCGTTTGAATCGGGGCGTGCGGACGCGTGACCATGCAGGCGTCTTCGGAGCAAGGCGCTGCAGCGTGTGTTCGCCTCGTGGAACGACCGGTACCGGATGCATCCACCTGACGAAGAACTTATTGCGGCCTATCTGGAAGAGGGCGACCAAGACGCGTTCCGAACGCTCGTGGAGCGCCATCAGGAGCAGATTTTTGGCTACCTGATGGGCATGGTGAAGAACCGAGCCGTCGCTCATGACCTCTTCCAGGAAACGTTCCTACGCGTCGTTGAGGCGATGCAGGATCGGAGGGGGTCGTACACCCACAAGGGGCAGTGGCTGAGTTGGGTCATGCGCATCGCCCGCAACGCGACCATTGATCATGTGCGCAAGCAGAAGAAGTGGGCGGATGTGTCCAGCGATGACGATGCAGAGGGGCGGTCGTTCTGGGATACGGTGTCGGCCGACGCGCCGCATGCCGACGAAGAGCTCCACCGTGCCGAGCAGCGGGAATGGCTCGACGAGCACATCGCGCAGCTATCGCCCGAGCAGCGGGAGGTGCTTCTGCTGCGACAGGAAACCGACCTCACGTTCCGTGAAATTGCAGAACTCACCGATGTCTCGATCAACACGGCCCTCGGGCGGATGCGATACGCGCTGAAGAATTTGCGACGCATGATCGAGGAGGCCGGCAAAACGTCGCTCGCAGACAGCGCAGACCCCAGCCCTGAATGAGCCGCCACGGACTACACGGACCTTAACGATTTGGCATCATCACCCATGGACAACGAGTTACGTCTCATTCAGTACCTCTACGGCGAAGAGGCACGCCCCGAGGATGTCGAGCGGCTACTGGCCGCGGACGAGGCGCTCCGGGCCGAATACCGCCGGTTGCGCGCCGTGAAAGAACAGCTCGACGCCCGACCGCGATCGCGGCCCGACGACGCGGTCGTCGATGCGGTTGTCGATGCGGCCGCCAACGCCGCACCGGCTGCCAAGCCGTCCGCGCGGCGGACCGACCGCTCGCGCCGAGACCGCGAGCCGACTGCCCCGCAGCGCACGCCCTGGCATCGCGTGATGCGTGTAACCGCTGCACTGGCGGTGTTGCTCGTGGGCGTTAGCATTGGCGTCTGGCAGTGGGAGGGCGGCGTGCTGGCTCCATCGGCGTCTACCGAGCCGGCTGCGTCGTCGTCCGCCACCGTCGACGCGCGTGGCGAGG
>JAAAPH010000128.1 GCA_009908415.1 Bacteroidota bacterium | reverse complement strand
ACCAGCCCGTGGTCGTCTCGACGGCAGCCTGGTGCGAACCGTCTCCGTCGAAGGATCGGAAGTACTGGCGGAACCGGTCTCGTCGGCAGGGTAGCTTCTTCTGCCCGGCGACGGTGCCGTTCTCGTCAACGGTGGTGAGATAGGCGGTGCGCTTGTGCAAGTCGATGCCGGTGTAGTAGGTTGTAGTGGCCATGGAAGGACCTCCTTTGGATCGTGAGCAGGAAAGTTGGCGCTTTAAAGCTACGCCAGGGAGGTCCTTCTTGGTAGTATCCGTTCACTGCTGCCGACGACGGGCTGGGGCTAACTTCCGGCGGTCGCGTCTCCAGTCCTCGACTCGTATCTCCTCGCTGCCCTTCGCGGCAGAGTTCAATCGTTATGTGTCGCTGCAAGCGTCCTTGGAGCATTCCGTCCGCTCGAAGGGTTGCCTCTCTGGGTTGTATCTCTTCACATCGCAGCGCAGGACCATGAACTGGCAAGAGCGCATGGTTAGCACACCGGACGTATTGAAGGGGAAACCCCGCCTTCGTGGCGCACGCATTCCCGTGGGTCTCGTCCTCGGCTACCTCGCCGACGGCGCCAGGACGGACGACCTCCAGCGGGGTTTTCCGATTTGACCCCCGGAAGACGTCGCGGTCTGCCTAAGCTATGCGCGGGATCTGTCAGCGCTTGAGGTCGCTGCGTAATGCGCTCCTTTCGCTTCTTTGCCGACCACTGCGTGCCAGCGTCCATCGCTGCGGCGCTCGAAGCCAACGGTCACGAGGTGCTTTGGCTACGCCCTCAGAGGACGACCGACGCGCCCGACACGGATGTCATCGAAAAGGCGTAAACGCTCGACGCCGTGCTGGGTGAGCAAGTCCACGTTGTACTCGGCCCAGTCAGGAGGTCGCTCTTGCGGTTGTCGTGGGCCACGAGAGCGATTTTCTTCGGCCCACCGTCTGCGACGTCGCGGTCGTTGGATGCCTCGGTGGCCGATGCGATGGTCATTTGGGGGCGTCTGTCAGAGAGGGCGCGCTGTCAATGCACGGTTCTCCACTCGGTGCGGGGCGTTTCCTGGTTCTCGTTTTGCACCACGAGAGGGACCGCGGTCGCCGCGCAAGCGCTCTGTTGGCACAAGCTTAATCTGGGGCAGGGCGTGCCCCCCCGACCGCGTCGGGCCGTGCGCGTGAACGGGGCGTGAATGCGGCGTGAATCGTGCCGGCAGAAAGCGCTTTCGGCGCGCGCGGCACCGAACCCCCGCCCGCCAGGTCGGATTGGAGCGAGTGCAGTAATGCCACCAGGACTCGCAGGACGGACCTTGCTGGACGGACCTTGCTGGCATTCGGCGGCCTGTACTCATTGAACGGAGCGTGCGTCATGAACCAACGCATCGTAAGCAACCCCTCTCGCTCAAAACCCACCATTTATGACGTCGCCGACCGGGCCGGCGTGGCCATCTCGACGGTGTCGCGGGTGCTCAACGACTCGATGGAGGTGTCCGACGCCACCCGCCAGAAAGTGCGCGACGCGGTCGAGGCCCTCCAATTCCGGCCCAACCGCACGGCGAAGTCGCTCGCACAGCAGTCGTCCCGGACCCTCGCGGTGGCTGTGCCGACCTTCACGACGCCCTTTCATAACGAGCTGCTGAAGGGCGTGCGGAGCCGGCTCAAGAAGGTCGACATTGACCTGCTGTTGTGCGACCTGAAGTGGGCGGCCCCCGAATCGACACTCATAAACTTCCTCGATCGCGGGGCCATGGACGGCCTGCTCGTCGCGGGGCTGCCGGTCGACGAACGCATTGGCGCTGAGCTGCGTAAGCTGGGGGCTCCGGTCGTGCTCATCGGCAGCCAGTGGGACCCGCTGGACTCCTTCTACTGGGACGAGACGGCCGGCGTGCGACTCGCGGTCGAGCACCTGATTGACCAGGGTCACGAGCGGATCGGTATGATCACCACGCACGTTGAGGGGGCCGTGTCGCGCGCTCGCGTCCGCGGCTACCAGGAAACACTGGCCGGCGCCGGCCTGGCGGTCCGCGACGCATGGGTCGCCACCGGGAGCACCGAGAAGCACGCGGGGTTCAGCGAAGAGGCCGGTCACGAGGCCATGCAGGACTTGTTGCGCACCGATCCGGGCGTGACGGCCGTCCTCGCGAGCAGCGACGTGCAGGCGATCGGCGCGTGGCAGGCGATCCGGCAAGCCGGCCTGGAGGTGCCCGATGACGTGGCCCTCGTCGGCTACGACGACGTCAAGGTCAGCCGTTTCATTGGGCTCTCCAGTGTGGCGCAAAATATGCACGACATCGGGGAGGAGGCAACGGATTTGTTGCTGCGCCGTCTGAACGGCAACGAACAGCCCGATAGCTTCTCTCGGCAGGTGGTGCCCGAGCTGATCGTTCGCACATCGAGCTGAGCCCCGGTCCTTTTTCATTCGACGCGATCCTTCCTATGCCGCTCACCTGCGACGCGATTATTTTCGACCTCGACGGCGTACTCGTCGACTCCAACGCGATCTCCGAGCGCCACTGGAAGCAGTGGGCCGAGGCGCGCGGCGTCGCGTACGAGAAGATCGCGACGTCTCACCATGGGCGCCCGACGGCCGAAATCATCCAGGACGTGGCGCCGCATCTCGACGCCGAGGCCGAAGCCCAGCGGAAGGAGGGCCGCGAGGCCACCGACACAGAGGGGCTCCGCGCGTTCGCGGGGGCCGCTGCGCTCATCGAGGAACTGCCCGACGGGCGGTGGACGATCGCCACGAGCGGGCGCTACCGCACGGCGATGACCCGGCTGAGCCACACCGGGCTGCCGCAGCCGGAGACGCTCGTGACGGCCGACGACGTGGAGCAGGGGAAGCCGGCCCCCGACCCGTATCTGCTGGCTGCCGAGCGGCTAGGCATGGAGCCGGAGCAGTGCGTCGTGTTCGAGGACGCGCCGGCCGGCGTCGAGGCGGCCCAGCGCGCCGGCGCCCAGGTCGTGGCCGTCGCATCGACCAACGCCCCCGACGCGCTCGCCGCTGCGGAGGTCGTGGTTTCACGCTTGGCCGCGGTGAGGGTAATGCTGAGCGAGAATGGGGCACTGCGCATCCGATGGGCGGAGGAGGCCGTTTAATCAACAACTTTACAATCACGAACGGCCTGCTTCGCGTTGACGCAGAGCGGTAATGCCCGTAGCGATATCCGCTAGGTCCTCACCCGGGCTCTGGGCGCTGCAAGGCGGCCGGTCGGCCCGCGCTCTGGTATTTTCTCATGCGAGCCCGTTCCATGTTGGATCTATTGCTGAACCCCATTCGCCGAGCGATCGAAGGCGTGGGGTGGGCCATGGCGCAGCTGGGATGGGTCGACCGAGAGCGCGCCCGGCGGGTAGCGGATCTGGCGTGGCCGCGCATCGTGACCGGCGTGGCGCGGATGTCGAAGTCGACGGCCGATGTGGGGATGGTGGGCACGGCGCTCGGCGCCTCGGCCATCGCGGGGGTCGGGTACGCGACGCCGTTCTGGGCGCTGGCGTTTACCTTTGGCGGGGGCGTGGCCGGTGGAACGATCAGCCTCGTCTCGCAGCGCTACGGGGCCGGACAGCGCGATGCGACCAGCGTGGCCGTCAAGGTGAGCGCCGTCTTCGCCCTGGCCGTCACCGTTCCGCTTGTCGCCCTGTTCTGGGCGGTCCCCGAACCGCTCATCCGGCTCATCGGGACGGGGGAGGAGGCTGTGGCTTACGGCGCGCGCTATCTGCGCATCGTCAGTCTCGCCATGCCGTTTGCAGCGCTCAACCTGGTGGGGAGCCGGGCGCTCGTCGGAGCGAATGACGCCTGGACGCCGATGGTCGTGCGCGCCGGCGGGGCCGTGGCGAACGTCGCGCTCAACGCGCTGCTCATCTTTGGCTTCGACCTCGGCGTGGTGGGCGCGGCCGTAGGCACGGTGGTCGCCAACATGGCGGGCACGGGCGCCTTTGCGTGGGGTCTCACGAAGGGCCGCCTGCCGTTCGTGGGGGCGGTGCCGGTCCGCATCGACTGGGCGGCGCCCCACTGGCGTCCGAGCACCGCGCGCCACCTGGCCGAGATCGCCACCCCACTCGCACTGACGAACCTCGTCCAGAACGGGAGTCAGTTTCCGCTCCTGGCCATCGTCGGGCTGTTTGGGCCGGAGGTGGTGGCCGCCTTTGTCATTGCGCTGCGCGTCCGCGACCTCATGAACACGCCGGGTTGGGGCTTCGGACTGGCGTCCAGCAGCCTCGTCGGCCAGTCGCTCGGCCAGGGCCGCGAGCAGGAGGCCGAAGCGTACGCGCACGACACGCTGCGCTTTTCCGTGGCGGTGTATGCGCTCGTGGCGCTAATCGTGTTTATGGGCGCGTACCCGATCAGTCATCTGTTTGTGCAGGACGGGTCCGTGGCCCCCACCGCGGCAGCGCTCATCCGGGCCGCCTGCGTGGCCGTGGTCTTGTGGGGTGTGATGAACGGCGCGATGGGGCCGCTCCGGGCCAGCGGCGACACGCGCTGGCCGCTCTATGGGCAGCTGCTGGGCCTCTTCGCCTTCACCCTGCCGGCCGCCTACGTGGGGGCCGTCACGCCGCTTGGCATGAGCGGGCTCTACCTCGCCCTGCTCTTCGAAACGGGCGTCCCGGCCGCGGTGACCTACGCCCGGTTCCGGAGCGAGCAGTGGAAACTCGTGAGTCGCAACTACCGCCCGGCGGTCAGCGAGGCGTAGCCGCCAGCCCACCATCGGGGGCCGAGCCGGGCTCTCGATTCCCAGCCGCTACAGGTCGCGAATCACGCGAATTAGGTCGAGCGCGGTAATGATGCCGACGAGATGGTTCTTGTGCGTGACGAGGACGCGGTGAATGCGGCCCTTCAGCATCGTCTCCGCCACGGTCTGCAGCGGCGTGTCCTCGCTGACGTCGAACACCATCGGCGTCATGAGGTCGTCGACGGTCGTACCGCCCCACTCTTGCTCGCGGAACGACTGCATATCCTCCGCGGAGTACTCGCTGTCGAGCCCG
>JAAAPH010000160.1 GCA_009908415.1 Bacteroidota bacterium | reverse complement strand
AACGCAATCCGATGCCCTTCGGCCTTGAGCCGGGCCGCGGCTTCGATGGCCATCATCCAGCGCTTGGCGGGGTCGAAGCGGCCGACCTTGAAGAGCATGAGGGCGTCGCCGTGGGGCGCCTGCAGCGCCGTACGCAGGGTCTCGACCCGCTTGGGGTCGACCGGGGCCAGCAGCTCCGAGGGGATCCCGTTCGGAATCACGAGGGCATTCACGCCCCACTCCCACATCTTGTGCTTCATGTAGCGGCTGACGGCCGTCGGCTGGGCCACCTCACCGAGCCGCTGCCAGTTCACCCGGTGGAAAGACATGGTGTTGTTCGCATTCCAAAAGAGGACGCACCGGTGCGCCAGGCCCGCGGCGTGCAGCTGATCGTGCAGGCGGATGAGGGCTTCGGCCGTGTGCCATTCCTCGGCCAGAATGACAGGCAGCCGGCCCGCCGCCAGGGCCGGCCGGATGACGTGCTCGATGAGGAAGGGCGGCAACGAATCGTTCCAGTCGCGCAGCTTGTCTTCTTCGGCGGTGTAGACGCCGAACGGATGGTAGGCGCTGATCCACTGGCACCACCGATGCCACGTGAGGCGGCCATTCTTGTGCGTCTCACGGCCGGGCTTGGACGGGTCACCCACGAAGAAGAGGTGGGTGTCGTGGCCTCGCGCGGCGAGGGTGTCGGCCAGGTGCGTGACCCGCACGCCCAGCCCACCGGCGCGGGCATACCGGTCCGGGCCTTCGAACGAGAGGAGGCAGAAGGTAAGGGGCGGCATGGCGAGGCCTCGACGGTTTTCGTGCAGGAAAGCCGGGCGGTGCCGGGCGCCTCGGGGCGTCGCTGCCCCTCCGCTCCGGCGCATACTGAAACATCGCGTCGGGTGGAAGAGCATGGTGCCGGTGGCCGTCGCACCTGGCGGTCCGGAAATCTCCGAATTTGATGTCATCTATTTGCGGTAGCGCCTTCCGCGATGGGCTGTAGTGCAATCGCGCACGCTCTCGCACGGCAATGCCCCGCAATCTAAGGCGTCGAAGGCGCAGGATTGTTGGATGCCGCATGGGTATGCATGAAGGGCGGGGGCACAGCGCCTTCCGCTGACACGGATGCGTGTGATTGGACCCGTGTGATTAGACCATAGACGAAGTACAACCCCATGGACGTGCGTATTCAGGGAACCAATATGGAGCTCACGGAGGAGCTCTACACCTTTGTCGAAGCCAAGCTGGAGGACAGCTACCGCGCGCTGGGCCGCCTGGACCGCGACCCCGTGCAGGTCGACGTCGAGCTTGAAGAGACCACGCGGCGCCATCCGCATGAGCTCGAGGATCAGCGGCGCTACCGGGCGGAGGCCAACGTCACGGTGCCGGGGCGCCTCATCCGCGCCGAGGGGTCGGGCGATGACATCCAGCAGGCCATCGTCGCGATGAAGCACCGGCTGACCCGGGAGCTCCGGGAGTGGCGCGAGCGCGTCATCGATGAGCGGCGCGCCGGCGGCCGCCGGGCGAAGCAGGAGCTGGGCGAAGAGATCGAAGCCGAGCGCTACGCCGACATCGAGGACGACGAGGAGGCGCGCTATGCCGCGGAGATCGAGGAGTTTGAGGCGGAGCCGGAAGAGGACGACGAGGAGCCGCCGGACGGGGAGTGAAGTCCCCGAGGCCGCGAGGCCGCCTTCGGACGAGAGATTCTTCGAGGGGTGATCGTCGCAAGCCCGCCCACCCGCACTCAGTGGGTCGCGGCCTCTTCCACGTCGAGCGTCCACGGGGCGCGCGGGTTGGAGCGCCTCAGGTACGCGTTGGCTTCAGGCCGGTTCGTGATGCGCATCGCGTCCGGGTCGTAGCGGATTGGGCGCTGTCCGGCGCGGAGTGACACCAGGCCGAGCAGCATGACCTCCGTAAGCGGCACCGCGTAGGCAAAGTCGGAGACGGCGGCTTCCTCGCCCTTGATGGCGCGGATCCAGTTCATCTCGTGGCCGTCCACGCCGTTCTCGACGCGCTCGAACATCTTCGGGGGCGTCGAGTCGCCGAGCGCCTCGGGCACGAAGCGCGGGTTTTGGCCCCACATGCCGTGCACGAGCGTGCCCTCGCTGCCCCGGTAGAGCACCCCGCCATCCGAGGTGCCCATCGCCTCGTCGGCCGGCCACCCGTCAGGGCGCTTCGGCTTGAGGTCGCCCGTCGACCAGATGAGGTCGACCGGCGGCCGGTCGCCGCGCGCTGGGAAGTCGTAATACACGTAGGCGGCCACGGGCCAACTGACGCCGTTGAAATGGGCGGCGCTCGTCTCGACGGAGGTCGGGTAGCCGAGCTCCAGGGCCCACCATGGGTGATCCAGCAGGTGGGCTGCCATATCGCCGATGGCGCCCGTGCCATACGCCACCCAGCCGCGCCACCGGAAGGGGTGAAACGCCTCGTGATAGGGCTCGTCGGGCGCTGGGCCCAAGAACAGGTCCCAGTTCATCGTCTGCGGGACGCGCTGGACGTCCGTCGGCTTGTCGACGCCCTGCGGCCACCACCCGACGGGCCGGTTCGTCCAGACGTGCACCTCGCGCACGTCGCCAATGGTGCCGCTCCGGATGTACTCGTTGACGAGGCGCGCGTCGTCGCCGGAATGGCCCTGATTGCCCATCTGCGTGACGACGCCCGTCTCTTCGGCCACCCGACCCACCGCCCGCGCTTCGGCCACGGACCAGGTGAGGGGCTTCTGCAGGAAGACGTGCATGCCGCGCCGCATCGCGTCGATCGCGATCTTGGCGTGGGTGTGGTCCGGCGTGGCGATCACCACGCCGTCGATCGAGTCGCCCAGCTCGTCGAACATCCGGCGGTAGTCGTAAAACGTCGCGGCCTCCGGAAACATCTCGAAGGCGCGTGCGGCGTAGTCATGATCCACGTCGGCCATGGCGATGACGTGGGCGTCGGGCATAAGCCGAAGGTTGTCCCGTCCCTTGCCGCCCACGCCGATGCCTGCAACGTTCACCGTATCACTGGGCGCCTGATAGCCCGGTCCCCCCAGCACGCGGCGGGGGACGATGAGCGGGGCCGCGGCGGCGGACAGCCCGGCGGAACCGAGGGTTTTGAGAAACGAGCGGCGGGTGCGGTCGGAGGAGCTCATGGCGATGGGGGCGTACGAGGGGAGCACGTTAGGAGGGCGCGACGGTTTGCGAGAAGTCGCCGGTGTTCTTGTCCTTTAAGATGCGCTTCGTGCTGCCGTCCGGCATGCGCTCCTCCTTGATGAGCACGTGGCCGTCCACCTCGGCGGCGTCGATGGTGATGCGCGGCGTCTCGTCGGCGCCCCGCCACGCTTCGAGCTCGATGGCTTCCCACTGCCCGGAGGCCGCCGACGCGTAGCAGGCGTCCATGATGGCGTTCACCACGTACCCGTCGTAGAAGGTTTCCATGGGCGCTTCCTGGGCGTCGAGGGCATCGAGCATGTCGGCGAACATAGGCGGATAGCCGAGCGCGTTGGCCTCGTCGCCCACCGGAAACTGCCATCCGGCGTCCGACTCCGCCTTCTCGGCCACATAGCCGCCGCTCTCGCCGGAGGTAAACATCTCGAATCCGGTGCGCAGCCAGTGGTTGAGCCGGATGCTGCCCTCCGTGCCCGACACCTCGTCGCGCAGGTCCATGCCGCCCCGAAACGCCCAGCTGACCTCGAACTGCCCGACGGCGCCGTTCTCGAACCGGATGAGTCCGATCGCGTGATCCTCCGCGTCGATCGGGTGCACGAGCGTGTCTGTCCAGCACATCACCTCGGTGGGGCGGATGGCCTTGCCCACGAAGTTGCGGATGATTTCGATCGTGTGGCACCCCATGTCGATGATCGCGCCGCCGCCGGCCTTCTCCTCGTCCCAGAACCAGGCGCTGTGCGGTCCGCCATGGGCCTCGCGCGAGCGCACCCAAAGCACATCGCCGAGCGCGCCGTCGTGCACCGAGTCCAGCGCCTTCAGCGTCTTCGGCGTGTAGACGAGGTCCTCCAGGTAGCCGTGAAACACGCCCGCCTCCTCGACGGCGCGGAGCATGCGAAGGGCCTCCGCGGCCGTCCGGCCGAGCGGCTTCGTGCACAGCACCGCCTTCCCGGCCTCGGCGGCGGCGACGACGGCTTCCTCGTGCAGAAAGTTTGGCAATCCGACGATCACCACGTCGGTGGCGGTGTCGGTGATCGCCGCGTCCAGGTCGGTCGTCCACGTCGGCACGTCCCACGCGTCGGCAAACGACTGCGCGTTGTCCGCCGTGCGGGAATACACCGTGTGAATGCGGTCGCGGCCGCGCCGGCCGTGTAAGGCCATGGCGTAGAACATGCCGATCAGACCGGTGCCGAGTAGGGTGACGTTGTGCGAGGGGGGCATGGGAACGGGAGAGATGGCGAGGGCGACGACGAAGGGGGTTTCTTCGCGGGCGGTCGACAGCCGCGGCAAGGGGCTGAAGCGACACGACCCGGAGCGAACATTGACAAGGCGCGAGCGGCTCCCTATCATGGAGGGCTGAATATATGTACGAATGTACGTACAATCAAGAAGACACCGGCGGATGGAAGTCGCAGATCTCGACATTACCCCCGTAGAGCCGGACAGCCCCGTCCCGCTCTACTACCAGGTCGAGTCCGATCTGCGGCGCCTGATGCAAGAGGAAGCGCTGGCGCCGGGCGATGCGATCCCGCCCGAACACGTGCTGAGCGAGCGGTACGGGGTCAGTCGCCACACGATACGAAAGGCGCTCGCCCGGCTCTCGGGCGATGACCTCATCGAGCGGAGCGCCGGGCGCGGCACATTCGTCACGCCCCAGGCCGACGCAACGCGGTTCTATCTGGACCGCAGCTTCACCCAGCAAATGGCGGACATGGGGCGGACGGCCGCTTCGCGGGTACTGGCCATGGGGACGGGTGCTATCGCCGAGGACGCGCCGGCGGTGCTCCAGGGGAAGGCGGGCGCGCCGTGCTTGCACCTCTCGCGGGTGCGGCTCGGCGACGACGAACCCATCGGCATTCAGCACC
>JAAAPH010000354.1 GCA_009908415.1 Bacteroidota bacterium | reverse complement strand
GCTTCCCCCAGACCGCCTGCGTGCCCGCATCGAACGCATGCTGGCGGAGCGGCGTCCCGCGTACGAGGCCGCGCCCGTCACGATCGACGCCGGTCGGCCGGTGGGTGCGGTCGCGCACGACATCGTGGAGGCTGTGCAGGCGCAACACGCCCGGTAGCGCGACCCGGAGCTTGATCGGCTACTCCCGAAAGAGCGTGAACGACCGGCGGTGGTAAGGGGTGGCTCCGTGCTCAGCCAAGGCCGCGTAGTGCGCCTGCGTCGGGTAGCCCACGTTCGATTCCCAGCCGTACGCCGGATGTTCGTCGTGGAGCTGGCGCATCATGGCGTCGCGTTCCGTCTTGGCGATGATGGAGGCCGCGGCGATCGACTGGCTGCTCGTGTCGCCCTTTACGACGGTCTCGTACGGCCACGGCGAGTCCTCGAAGCACTGGTTGCCGTCCACGAGCAGAAAGTCGGGGCCGGGCACGCAGTCCGACGCGGCGCGGCGCATTGCTTCCATGGCGGCCCACAGGATATTCAGCTCGTCGATTTCTTCCGGCGAGCAGATGCCGACGCTTACGCTGAGCGCCTCCGCCTCGATCTGCTCGCGCGCCGCCATCCGCTTCGCCTCCGACAGCGATTTGCTGTCGCGGATTGCCGGGATCGACGCGCCGTGCGGCAGGATGACGGCCGCGGCCACGACGGGACCGGCGAGGCACCCGCGGCCCGCCTCATCCAGGCCAGCGATGCGCTGGTAGCCTCGGGTCCAGAGGCGGCGTTCGGCGTCGAGGAGTGATGACATGCGAGCGAGCGTTCGAGCGAAGAAGTAGACGCTCGCATACGATAGCGTTCGCGCGGGAGGGCGTCAACCGGTTCACAAAACGTAAACGGCGATTCGTGATATCCGGCGTGAAATGTCCCACGCCACATGCCTTACGTCTCACGCATCAGTCTCGTACTGATCGGGCAGGTCATTCTCGTAGAGCACCACGTCGCCCGGGCGCAGGTAGCTCTTAAGGAAGTCCTGCGCGTCGAAGAACGTGGGAAACACCTTCAGCCGCTCGTCGGGGAAGCGATGGGTGCGGAGACCCTCCTGAATCGGCGCGGTTTGCTCGTCGCCGATGAGCACGGCCAGGTCCACGTCGCGCTGGGCGATGTGCTCGCCGAGCCGGCGGTTTTCTTCCGCCTGCCGCTCGCCGAGCTCCACCATCCCCGGCGTCACGATGACGCGGCGCCCGCCGTTGAACGCACTCAGGATGTCGACGGCATTGCGCGCGCCGACCGGGTTCGCGTTGAAGGCGTCGTCGATCACCGTCACGGCGCCTTCCTGGCGCAGCGCGAGGCGGTGCTCGATGGGCTCGACGCGGCGGACGGCATGCACCATCTGGCGGAGGCGAAGGCCCATTTCGCGCCCCACGGCCACAGCCAGCAAGATGTTGAGCACGTTATGCTCGCCGAGGAGCTGGGTCTCGAACGTCGCCTCGGTGCCCGTGTCATCGCGCACGATGAAGGAGGCGCCGCTTGCATCGTACTGGATGTTGTGCGCCGTGATGTCGGCATCGGAGTGCCCCTTCACCGAGACGCGCCACACGTCGCCCGTCGCGCGATCGGCCATCGCGGCGGTGTGCTCGTTGTCGATGTTGAGGATGGCCGGGCCGCCGGGGCGCATGTGAGCGAGCAGGTCGCCTTTCTCCCGCGCGATGTTGTCGAGCGTGCCCATCGTTTCGAGGTGGGCGGGGCCGACCGTCGTCACCACGCCGATGTCGGGCGGGGCGATGCGGCAGAGCTCTTCGAGGTCACCCCGGTAGCGCATGCCCATCTCCAGCACGAGCACCTGATGGTCGGGCTTCAGCTTTTCGTTGACGACGAGGCAAATGCCCATCGGTGTATTGTACGAGCTTGGTGTGGCCAGCACGTTGTACTTCTGTTTGAGCAGCTCGGCGAGGATAAATTTCGTGCTTGTCTTGCCGTAGGAGCCCGTGATGCCGATCACCGTGAGGTCGCGCCGGGCGTCGAGCGTGGCGCGGGCCTGCCGCTTGAACCCGTCCTGGATGGCCCGTTCGACGGGCGCCATGGCGTAGGCGCCCAGGAGCACCCAGAGCGGCGCGCCGAGGTCGGCCGCTAAAAAGCCGAGCAGGTACCACCCGAATCCATAAAGCCCACCGGCCTGCCATCCTCCGAGGCCGCCCAGCACGACGGGTAGCAGCGCGATGATACCCGTCGCGATCGCGAGGCGCGTCATGCGGGCCGTGAAGGCGAGCGGTTTCTTCTCCCGGTCGCTCCGGTAGCGGCGCGACGAGATGAACGCGCCCGTCCAGGCCGCGAGTAGCCCGACAGCGACCCAGAACGGGGAGAGCACGCTAAAACCGATCGCGGCCCCGATGAGCAGGAGGCTTCCTGCGAGATGGGACCGAGTTGCTAGTACGGAGCGCGCATGCTCGCGGAGCCACGCCCGGTAGCGGTCCGGCTTGTACGTTTCGAGCTGGAAGACGTGCAGGAAGAAGCGCGTCCGGCGCGCGGCCCGCCACCCGGCGAACAGCGTCGCGACGGTGGCAAGGAGGTAGATAAGGGCCATGGCTCAAGAGAAGGAATGAAAGATTGGGGGAGTGGATGCCTCGTGGATGGATCGGTCAATCACCGAATCGACAGTCACCCAATCGGCAATCACCCACTTTTAGCGCGTGTGGTCGAGAAAGTGGCGCGTGGCGGCGATCACGGTGGCCGGGGCATCGAGGTGGCCGTAGTGCCCGGCGCCGTCGAGTACCACGAGCCCGGCGTCGTCGATGGCGTCTTCGAGCGTTTCCATCTGCCGTCGTGAGACGGCCGTGTCCTGGTCGCCCCAAAAGAGGAGGGTCGGAACGGTAATCCGGTGCACGCGGTCGTCCACGTGGTGGTTCACGGTTTTCACGAAGGTCGCACGCATCACGCCATCGAGCGCGTTGTAGTCGGACGAGCCGAGCGCGCGCCACACGAGCGAGTGCCGCAGCCAGTCCATCGCCGGGGCGCGCAAGGGGGCGGGCAGTTGCTCGAAGGGGGCTTTGAGCGTCTTGGCCACGCCGGCCCGGAGCCGCGTCGTCCACGACCGCTCCGGCGCGATGCCCGAGGGGCTAATCAGCACGAGCCCGTCGATGAGCGGTGCGTAGTCTGGCGAACTGGCCATGTAGAGCGCAATGCGGCCCCCGTTCGAGTGGCCGATGATCGTCACGGGCCCGCCGCCCATTTGGGTGTCGATGAGCGATTCGATGAGGACGGCATGTTCGGGTACGCCCCACGGCGCGGGTGGGGGCGGGGAGTGGCCGTGGCCGGGCAAATCTACGTTGACGATGCGATGCGCATCGGCCAAGGCCTCGGCTAGCGGACGCATGAGCTGTGCGCTGCTGCCCCAGCCGTGCAGCAGGAGCAGCGGCGTGCCGTCCGCGGGACCTGCCGTTTCGACATGTAGGGTATCTGGTCCGAAGGTTGCTGTAGCCATGAGCAGAAGCAAAATCCAACAAATGGGGGCATGCAATGTCGGGAAACCCTTTGAGGCAACCGGTGTTACATGCTAATAGATCAACCGGCCTTTCTCTGGTGTTACCAGCAGGCTACTGCGTACTTTCCACCGTGTGGAGGTACCGGTCCGAAGCTCAAAGGCGTATGTCTACAGACGCCCGTCTTGATGATCGAGTTCACGGCGCCATGCGCTCTTCGCCGCGTCGTCTCCTTAGCTGGGGTCCCTTCAAGAACAATTCTTGAATACAATAGCTAGGGCTTGTGGGTTACCGTGCGTCTCGGTGACTTAAGTACTGTCGCATACCGAGCGCTCGTCCATTCGGTCGAGACAGATCACGCAGCACAGCGCTTCGACGGTCGGTCCGTTTGCAATACTATGGGCCCTCGCACGCCCTTGCTTATGCGTTCGCAGCTGGTGTTATGCTCAGCATACTTTGTGCCAGCTCAACCCACTACTCATCTTTTGAAGAATTATGTCTGATAAATCGTTTCGCCGTCTTTTAGAGCTCATTGGAGACAAGAAGTACGGCTTCATGCGGGAAATCCGTCCGGATCTGCCCAAGGACGACGACGACCCGTTCATGCCGCCCCCCCTCATTCGCAAGTTCAACTTGCGCGATGGGGTGATCGTTGAGGGATCCCTCAAGCCGGGACGAAAGGGCGGTATGCAGGTCGGCTGGATCGACGAGGTGATGGGCATCTCGCCGCAAGAGTGGTCCCAGTTGAAAGAGTTCGACTCCGGCCAGATTATCTATCCCGAGGAAAAGCTGAACCTGATTACCGGTCCGGATGACATCTCGATGCGCGTCGTCGACCTGGTGGCTCCGCTTGGCAAGGGGCAGCGCGCGCTCATCGTGTCGCCCCCGCGCGCCGGTAAAACCGTCATGCTGAAGGACATCGCGGCGGGCATCTCGCAGAACCATGACGAGGTGGAACTCGTGGCACTGCTCGTGGACGAGCGGCCGGAAGAGGTCACCGACTTCCGCCGGACCACCGACGCGAGGGTGTTCGCCTCGTCGAACGACCGGGGCGAGGACAATCACGTGCGCGTCTCGACGCTCGCGCTCGAATACTCGAAGCGTCTTGTGGAGATGGGCAAGGACGTGGTCATGCTGCTCGACTCGCTCACACGCCTTGGCCGCACGTTCAACCTGTTCGTGAACGGAAGCGGTAAGACCCTCTCGGGCGGCCTCGACGCCGAGGCGCTCAAGGTACCGCGGCAGATCTTCGGTGCGGCGCGCAACGTCGAGAACGGCGGCTCGCTCACCATCATCGCCACGGCGCTCGTCGAGACGGGCAGCCGAATGGACGATGTCATCTTCGAGGAGTTTAAGGGCACGGGGAACTCCGAGATCGTGCTTGACCGCGAGATGGCCGACAAGCGCATCTTCCCGGCCGTCAATCTCCGCGAGAGCGGTACGCGCAACGAAGAGCGGCTCATCGGCGGCAGCATACAGAAGCACCATCAGCTGTTCCGTGCGCTCAACTCCCGACCGCCTTTGG
>JAAAPH010000481.1 GCA_009908415.1 Bacteroidota bacterium | reverse complement strand
CTATGCCTTGGTTTGCACGGTTCGCTGTAGCCCTATTATTTATCATTGGTCTAAATAGCTCATCTTCCATTGCCCAGGATGCGGCGACCGGTCGGATCGACGGGCGCGTGACGGACACCGAACAGCGCCCGCTGGCCGGTGCAACGGTCACCGTTCCCGGCGTGGGGCGTGCGCGCGGGACCACGACAAACGCCGAGGGCCGCTTCACGTTGCGCAACGTGCCGGTAGGGGTCGTCCGCCTCCAAGCTCGGTACGTCGGGTACGTCACCGAAACGCGTACCGTGCGGGTGCGCTCGGACCAGGCTGCGTCGCTCTCGATCGCCATGGTGGTGGCGACTATCGCCCTGGACGGCGTCGAGATCACTGGGTCTGACGAGATGGCCCGGGCGGCGCTGCCCGGCGCCATGTCTACGGTGGGCGCCGCCGAACTGGGACAGCTTGATCCCATTGGCACGCAGGAGGCGCTCGCGTATGTACCCGGCGTTTATGGCCTCTCGGATGACGGCATGGGACAGACGCGCATGTCGGTGGGCATCCGCGGGCTGCAGCCGCGCCGCACGCAGCGCGTGCTCGTCATGGAAGATGGAGTGCCCGTCCAGCCCGCGCCGTACATCTTCTCGCCGCTCTACTACAACACGCCCATCGAGCGCGTCAAGGAGGTCGAGGTCATCAAGGGCAGCTCCACCATCCGATACGGCCCGCAAACGATGGCCGGCGTCATCAACTACGTCACGAGTCGGCCGTTGCGTCGGACGCTCGGCGGCACGCTGCAGGTGAAAGGGGGATCGAACCGCTACGTCAGCATCTTTAGCGAGGTCGGCGGCTTCGGCACCGACGCCGTTCGCCCGCAGGTGCAACTGCTGTTCAAGCGCGGAGACGGCTTTCGGCAGAATAACGATTTCCGCCAGTTCAATGGCACGGCGAAGCTGCAGACCCGGCTCGACCCCGACCGCTCGCTCTACCTCAAGACGAGTATCAACTACGAGCGGCTGAACGCGACGTATACGGGGCTGACCCCGTACACCTTCCGCACCAACCCCTCCTTCAACCCAAAGGACGATGATCTGTACCGCGTCTTCCGGGCCTCGCTCACGGGAATTTACGACCGCCGCTTCAGCGACCGCGTCGAGGGCACGACGCGGCTCTACGCCAATGTGTTCGATCGCCCCTGGTGGCGCGAGAAGGACGTGTTCGTGCGCGCCTCGGACTATGAAGACGAGACGGTGGATGCCGAGCCGGTGCCGCCCTCGACGCCGGGGCCGCTGGTGCGCGTTGGGATCAGCGACGCGGCGGAGGGCAACCCGACCAACCCCTACTTCGGCAACCTGCGCACCTTTTACGTGACCGGCATCGAGCAGTCGCTGGAGATCGAGCACACCCTCTTCGGGCAGTCCGCCGGGCTGGAGGTGGGCGGGCGCCTCCACTGGGAGCGGTTCAGCGACGACCGAAAGATCAGCGATGCGGTGGGCGTGCGCGAGGGCGTGTTCTTCCGGGGCGATCCCTCGGACCCCGAGTCGCTGGAGATTGTGGGGAGCAGTTCCACCTACGAAACCACGGCGCTGGCGCTTTACGCCCAAGAGGAACTCCAACTCGGGCGTCTGCTCCTCCGTCCGGGCTTCCGGCTGGAAATGTTCGAGCAGTCGCGGATCAACCGGCTGGCGGGGGCCATCCATCAGGACAAAACCAACATCGTCCCCCTGCCGGGGCTGGGCTTCAACCTGGACCTGGGGCAGTACCGCCTGGGCCCGCTCGCCGGCGACAGCCGCTTCTGGCTCTTTGGCGGCATCCACCGCGGCTACACCCCGCCCTCCAGCGCCACCTTCCAGATTATCGGCTTTCAACCGCCCACGGCCGCCGACGAGGCCGACGATGGCTTCGACCTCCGTGCGGAAAAGAGCTGGAACAGCGAACTCGGGGTGCGCGGGCAGACCAGCATGAGCGATTTTGAGATCGCCGGGTTCTACCTCTACGTCGAAGATCTCGTCGGCGGACGCACCGTGTTTCAGCAAAATCTGGGCGTGGTGCAAAGCTACGGCCTGGAGGCACGCTTCACGCTCGATGGCGGGACCTTCGCTGGGCTGCTGCCCAAGCTGGACGTGTCGTACACCTACCTCGAGTCGGAAGTGGTCGAAGGCATCGTACCGGGTGCCATCGACGGCGTGCCGGCAGACATCAGCGGCAACGCGTTGCCGGCGGCGCCGAACCACGTCACCTCCGTGCAACTCGCGAAGGAGATTCCGGGCCTCGACCTGTCGCTCCATGCCGACATGCGGTACAACGGACGCTTCTACACCGATCTCGAAAACCTGGAGCGCACTTCCAATCGCGGCGAACGCGGCCCGGTACCGGACTACACCATCTTCAACGCCGGTGCCACCTACGAGGCCTCCGACGCGCTGCGTCTCAAGCTGAACGTTCGCAACCTGACCGACGAGGTGTACATCGGCTCGCGCATGCACTCGAATCCACGCTTCCGCGAAGCCAACCTCAGCACCGGCATTCTTCCCGGTCCCCGCCGCCAGATTAACCTTTCGATACAGTACGACTTCTGATTCCGCATCCTGCCTCCGCGCGATGCGCGAATCACGCACGTCCTCCGGATCGCGGAGGGCCATTCTTCACGCACTTGCAAACCATTCCAATTACGCCACATGCAACCTTCCTGCTTCCACTACCCACGAGCCCTTCTGCTCCCCGTGCTGGCCTTCGGGCTGATCCTGGCGGGCTGCGACAGCAGCGGCTCGAACGGAGAAGACGAACCCACGACGCCCTCGTTCGAGTTCGCGTATCCGTCTAACAACTACGGCGCATCGACCGTCGTCAATCTGCTCGCCTTTGACCTAGGCGTCCGTGCCGAGCAGGCCACCGGCAATCCGGAAAGCACGTTTTTGGAGCTGTACACCGGCGGGGCCGACGATGAGCCGATCCTGGCCACGCAGGTGCAGAACATCGCCACCGAAGGACAGAGCGTCTACGGCGACATTGCCGGCGGCGTCGATCTCTCTGCTCTGGTCAACAAGGACGCCCTCATTCGTGGCGATCAGTTGGACGCGGCCGACACGCCCAACGACGGGGCGGCCGTCAACACGGACGAACTCCTGCGGTACTATTTTCAACTGGCCGGTGCCGAGACCCAAGAGGATGTCGCCCGGACGGACAACGGCTTCGTCCTGAACCAGTTTGCCGAGAAGATGCTGCTGGGGACACCGCTCTACGAGGAAGGCGCGACGATTCTGAGCAACTTTGCCGACGGATCGGCCTCCTCGGTGGATCAGTGGGACATGGCCTTCGGGTATTTCGGCTTTCCGCGTAGCCTGGAGCCGTTTCTTGACTATGCCAACGGCACAGAAGGACTCGCCGACGGCGCCGCCGCGCGCGATGTGGACGAGAACGGCTCGGTTGATCTAACGAGCGAGTACATCCACACCTGGGCCAGCTATGCCATCGAGCGGGCCGCTGCCGCCGAAAACAACGGGCAGCCCAATGACTTCGCCCGCGATGCATTCAACGCCTTCGTGCAGGGGCGTGAGGCCATTGAGAACGGCAACGACCCGTCGGATCACGCCCAGACCGCACTCGAGGCCTGGGAGGCCACCGTGGCCGTCAACGTGATCCATTACATCAACTCCATGCGGGGGGACCTGGCAAGCCTCGACGGCGCGAGCCCCGTCAGCGAAGGAGACATCAGCGAGGATGCCTGGGGCGAGGCCAAGGCCTTTGCGTGGAACCTCCAGTTCTACAGCGACACGCTCACCGAGGCGCAACTGAACACGCTGCATGAGCTGATCGGCAACGACCCGCCCTATGGCGAGCTGACCGCATCGGAGTACCTTGCCGATCTCGACGAGGCGAACCAACTCCTCGAAGACGCCTACGGCTTCAACGCCAGCAACGTGGACGCTTGGTAAGCGACCGGCTGCCTTCACATCCTGTAGCAACGCGTAGACCTGACAGGTCCTGGGGACCTGTCAGGTCTCGTGTTCTCGGCCTCGTGCTCTCTGGATTTTCCGGCGAATCGTGCTGCGACACATTCATCACACCGGCCTGTTTTCTTGGGCGCTGCTGGTCTTCGTGTGCGTTGGCAGCCGGATGGCTACCACGATCACATACATCGAGGACCCGGACAGCCTGCGGTTTGCGCTCAGCGTGGCGGATGCATACGACATCGCGGCCTTTCAGCCGCACTTTCCGGGCTATCCGGTGTTCTGGGCAGCCGTCAAACCGCTTTACGTGCTGCTGGGCTCGTTCAGCACGGCCTTCTCGGTCGTCGGCGGACTGGCCACGGCCGGCCTCATCGGGGCGCTGCTCACCCTGTGGCAGAAGCCGCTCCGCTCCGCGCATGGGCTGGCTCTTGCCGGCGCCGTGCTGCTCAACCCGCTGCTGTGGCTGATGGCCAACCGCTACATGCCAGACCTGCTGGGAGCGGCGTGTGCGCTGGCGGCCCTGGCCGCGTGCCTGCGTGCCGGGATGAGCCCCGTGGAGCGCTTCGACGAACGTGCGGCCCTGCTTGGCGTGGTACTCGCCGGCCTGCTGGCGGGGCTCCGCCTCTCGTACGTGCCCCTCGTCGTGCTACCCGTGCTGCTCGTGCTGTGGCGGTCGGCCGCGGGCGGGCGGCTCGTGCTCGCCGGCGGGGCCAGCGTCGCCGTATGGCTCGTCCCGATGATCGTCGACACGGGCTGGGGGACGCTCGTCGGGGCGGCGTGGACCCAGACCACCGGGCACTTCACGGAGTTTGGTGGCACGGTCCAGACGGAGTCCGACGTCGGGCGGCGCACGGCCGGGTTCGTCCGCGGGCTCTGGGCCGACGGCCTCGGCGCCTGGTGGCCCGGCCGCCACCCGCTGACGGTCGCGGTGAGCGCGGGTGTGCTCGGGCTGGGGGCCGCCGGCGCGTGGCGGCTGGCGGAGCGGGTATCGTGGCGGCACCGCACCGTGTGGATCGGCGTGGCCGGCGTGCTCGTGTATGCCGGGTGGGCCTTCTTCTTC
>JAAAPH010000366.1 GCA_009908415.1 Bacteroidota bacterium | reverse complement strand
GTTTCTCGTCTTGCCAGTTGTTTCCCTCCGGACAGTTTACATTGATATTGCAGCTTCCTGAGTCACCGAATCCGGATTTTTCGGCCCCCGATCCGCGTGCGAAGAGGTCGCGGTACGCATGAACGACCTTCGAAACCTGGAGCACCGTCGCGCCGCGCTGCTCGGCGGGCTCGACGTATTCCAGCGTGATGACGGAGCCTGCAACGGGCAACGTCGAGAATCGGCCGTACGACTTATTGTTCGCCTCGGTGAAGGCGCCGAGCACCGTGCTGCGGTCTTCGTTGTAAATGAAAAGCTTCCCGCCCGGTGGGAGCTCGTACCGGTCGAAGATCAGGTTGATCGAGTGGGCGCCCTGCGAGGCGATGCGCAAGCGCCAGAGGCGATCCCCGTTCGGCAGGTCGGTCCACCGGCCCGCGTTGGTGACGCCAAGGCTCACGTCGAGTGCCGTACCGAACCGTGGTGGGATGGGTTGGCCGGACTGGCGTTCGGCTTGGTCTTCGGCGAGAAGCGCGTCTACGTCCACCGGCCGCATCGTCTCGACCGGGGCCTTGCCGGGTACGTCGTGCGAGAAGCTATAGGGCGTCCCGCCGTGCTGGATTTGTGCATGAAGCAGGCGGGGTGCAAATAGGCCACATCCGACGAGGAGCACGGCAATGAATCCGTAAAATACTGAGGTGAAGACGGGAATACGCATGAAGGCCTCTGGGAGAGATGAGAGGTTGAAACGAGAAGTTGCGAGAGCAAGGTCAACGCAAGGGGAAAGGGGAACAGATTGGAAGGTAGCTCACTCTAACCCCATGATACACCCCCCTCAACATATGCAAGTTATCGTAAGATTAAGTGAAGGGCCGAGCGACATCGTACGTTTGGCCACGCTCATCAGCGGCACCGACATCACCGACGCTGCGCTGGAGAGCGCCCGCGAGCTCATGGCGACCGGGCGGCAGGGAGAGTAAGGGCGAACCAGCGCGCGGTGCCGTCGTAGATTGGGTGATACAGTTTCCTCCGCACCAGCAGAAAAATCCACTCATGCGGCAGCTTTCGCGCATTACGATGGATCCTGAAGTAATGGGCGGCAAGCCGTGCGTTCGCGGTACGCGCGTTACAGTGGGAACGATCGTAGGCCTCATCGCAGCAGGGCGAGACGTCGAGGAGGTCGTGGAGGCGTATCCGTATCTGGATGCTGAAGACGTGCGCGAGGCGCTCACCTATGCGGCGTGGCGGAGCGAGGAGCGCGAGGTGCCTCTGGATTCAGTGTAACTAGGCGCGTGCACGTCCTCATCGACATGAATTTGCCGCCGCACTGGACCGTGCATTTCGAACGTGCAGGCCACGAAGCGCGGCACGGGTCAGAGATCGGCGCGCCCGACGCAACGGATCGCGACATCATGCACTGGGCGCGGACGCACGATCATGTCGTCATCACGCACGATCTCGACTTCTCGGCGCTCCTGGCCGCGACGCAGGCGACGAGCCCGAGTGTCATCCAAGTGCGCGCAGACGATGTGCTTTCAGAGGCATTGATGGAAACGGTCCTTCAGGCGGTAGGGCAGTTCGAGAGCGAACTGGATGAAGGAGCGCTTCTCTCCGTGGATCCCACTCGGGCACGTGCTCGGGTGTTGCCGTTCGGTGAAGGATAGCCACGCCGGTTGTATGGCAGCAGGGTCGTTGTCTCTGCCTGCTGCATGAATGCCGCGCTGGGAGCGCCCGCGAGCTGATGGGCGACCGGGCGGCGGGAAGGGTGAGCACCGAGCGGGCAATTGTCAGTGCGACGCGGGCGCCTTCGCCTCGAAAAGAAGCGCCTTGTCGTCGCCGTACGCGAGCCGCATCCTGCTGCCGTCGATGCGGTAGCTCGTGGCCGCGTCGAGGGCAGCGAAGTATTGCGACTCCTTCGAGTTCGGAGGCAATCCTATCCGGGTTGTGCCCCGGCCTCGCAGAGACAGCGCGTTTCCGTCTTTGAATTCGTAGCTAAAGGGTGCTTCGTTGGGGAGGCCAACCGCCACGGCCAGGGCGCATTGCGTATTTTCGGTCTGCCCGTTCCCATCCAGCCCGCATTGGTTCAACGTCGTGTCGCGAAAGGAGATCGTGTAGGGAGCCTGTCCGAACCTGAACAGTGCATTTTTTTGCTGGCTGGAGGAAGCTCGCACGTTCGTCGTGGTCCCATCTTGCGCCTTGAAGGCGACGAGCTGCCAGGTGGGGCCCACCAGCAGTGCCTCGTCGTCGGCGCCGCCGAGCCCCACCAGCTCACAGGCCGCCATCAGGCAGAGCCCGGCGATCGGGAGTGCAATGTAGCGGGGCGATCTCATCATTGGACGCATTGTCGGTCGCAGCGGAATGGCGGAGCTGAAGCAAGGCGGCGGTCAGCAGAGTATGCGTGCTAAAATAGTATAGACCCTCCAATCTCTACATGCAAGTGGGGAGGAGGCGGGCTAAACATCCAGGGACCCACCTCGCACGAACGACGCCGACATCGCCGACGGTGTGCTGGGGCGGTGCCGAGCGGCCGACTATTCGCTGCGGAGCGTAGCGGCCGGGTCGATGGAGGCCGCCTGGACGGCTTGCATCGCTACCGTGGCGAGGACGAAGACGAACACGCTGCCGCCGATGCCGAGCGCCGACCACCCCTCCAGCGAAACGCGGACGACGTAGGTCTGCAGCCACGCGTCGAGCAGGACGTACGCGAGCGGCGCCGCGACCACGCAGGCCACGAGCAGGAGCACGGCCAGGTCCGACGACAACGTTCGCACGATGGAGCTGACGGTGGCGCCCAGCACCCTGCGGATGCCGATCTCCCGCCGCCGCTGCGCCACCGCCAGCGCGGAGAGGCCGAGCAGTACAGCCGGTCGAGCCGGTCAGTGAGAAAGGCGTGCGCGAACCCCTGCTCTGGCAAAATATCCTGCCACGCCGACTGAACTCCGGCAAGGGCAGCGCCCGTCTGCCCCGATGCCATCGCGACCGAATACCACCTGGGCACAGCGGTGCGAGAGGGAGGAAAGGCACGAAGATTGTGCGGAAACGCATGATGGGTCGTGCCATAGCGCACGGTGCGGTCGTCCCACCGACGCCAGGTGGTGCGAGCCGAGGCGGTGCCCTCGCCGGTCCCAACCCCGTGTTTCTTTGACGAGAAGCATACGACGCACGGGGATGCGAATGACGTACGTATCGCCTAC
The DNA here is from genome assembly GCA_009908415.1 of Bacteroidota bacterium. Taxonomy (GTDB): domain Bacteria; phylum Bacteroidota; class Rhodothermia; order Rhodothermales; family Salinibacteraceae; genus JAAAPH01. The sequence goes on along the minus strand of JAAAPH010000366.1, from coordinate 1,818 downwards.
GTTACAGCCGGTTTATTCATCTCGTAAGTCTTGCTTCACCAATTCCCCTTATCGGTTCATGTCCGACACGCCCATCAAATTTGGAACCGACGGCTGGCGCGCCGTCATTGCGGATGATTACACGTTCGACAACCTGGAGCGCGTGGCGCACGCCACGGCACTATGGCTGAAAGAGGATTATGGTGACGCGCCTTCGGTCGTGCTCGGGCACGACACCCGGTTTTTGAGCCGTGAGTTTGCCGAGTACGCCACGCGCGTGCTAGCGAATCAGGGCGTCCACGTCACGCCGAGTCGTTTGTGCCCACGCCGGCCATCAGCTGGGCGACTGAGGCCATGGGATGTGATGCGGGGGTCGTCATCACGGCAAGCCACAACCCGCCCCAGTACAACGGCTTCAAGCTGAAGGCGCATTTCGGCGGGCCCGCACCGCCCTCCATGGTGGCTACTGTCGAGGAGGCGGTGGGCCGCGTGCCGACGCGTGCGGAGCCGCTTCCCGCGCTGGCGGAGCTGCAAGAACAGGGGCACGTGCAGATCGATGACCTGGCGGCGGCCTACATGCTGGCACTCCGCAAGGTGCTGGATCTAGACGCCATCCGCGCCTCGAACCTCACGGTGGCGCACGATCCGATGTACGGCGCGGGTCGCGGCGTGGTCACCGAGCTGCTTGGGGCCGAGCGCGTGGTGGAGCTGCACGGCGATTGGAACCCCGGCTTTCACGGGCAACCGCCCGAGCCCATCGAGCGCAACCTGGATGAACTGGCCGACACCATTCGCCGCGAGGGCTGTGACGTCGGCCTCGCCAACGACGGCGATGCCGATCGCATCGGCATGTTTGACGAACAGGGCCAGTACGTGAGCTCGCACCGCATCCTGGCACTGCTCACGAAGTACCTCGTCGAGGAGCGCGGGCTGACGGGCACCATCGTCAAGACGTTCTCCACCACGCACATGCTCGATAAAATGGCTGAGCACTACGGCCTGCATCTCGAGACGACGCCCATCGGGTTCAAGTACATCGCCACCAAAATGGCCGAAGGGGACGTGCTCGTCGGCGGCGAGGAGTCGGGCGGCATCGCCGCGAAAGGGCACATTCCGGAGCGCGACGGCATCTACATCGGCCTGCTCATCACCGAGATGGTGGTGAAGCGCGGCAAGCCGCTCTCGGCGCTCGTGCAGGAGCTCTACGACGCCTTCGGGCCGCATCGCACGTACCGCGACGACCTCCACATCAGCGAAGATCAGAAGCGCGCGGCACTGGCGCGCCTGGAGGACGAGGGCGGCCTCACCGAGATTAGTGGGCACGCCGTGCAGCGGGTGGAAACCCTCGACGGCTTCAAGCACATCACCGACCACGGGTGGTTACTCATCCGCCCCTCCGGCACCGAGCCCGTGCTGCGCGTCTACTCCGAGGCCGAGACGGCCGAAGCGGCCAAGGCGCTCGTGAAAGACGCTTCGGCCCAGCTCGGCATCGACGGCGCGGCCCACGGATGAACACGCCCGATACGCCCCTCTTCACGGACGAATGACGTAGTAGCCATGCGTACACGCACCGACGGCCGACGCCCTTCTACAACGCGCCCGCTCCGGGTCGGCATCCTCGGCGCGGGATGGCCGGGTCAGCGTCATGCCGACGGGTATGCGGCCTGCCCGGACGCCGAGTTGGTGGCGATCAGCGACCTCAATGCGGAGCGGCGGCGCGCGTTCGCTGCCCGCTATGGCGTCGAGCGAACGTATGGCGATTATGAGAACCTGCTGGCCGATTCCGATGTCGAGGCCGTCAGCATTGCCTTGCCCAACTTCTTGCATGAGCCGGCTACG
>JAAAPH010000054.1 GCA_009908415.1 Bacteroidota bacterium | reverse complement strand
ACGCTTGTCCTACTGCAAAACCGGAAGGCCCGAATCGACGATTTGCGACTGCGTTGTGGGGCGTCGGGGCCGAAGTGTACAGAAGGGGCCTTCACTCCGCGGCGCGTCATACGGCGAGGGAGGCCGGCACGTAGGGGCCCAGGGCCGGTTCGCTGGACCTCTTTTGCAGGCCTCCCACGCGACGCGCCGATGAAGAAGGCGAAAGCGACAGCCGATCAATCAGCTGTCGGCGGAGTTTCGGCTGGCGCCGGTCGAGGTCGTTTCGCCGTTGCCGTCGTTGCGGTCGGCTTGCTGTGCGGTCTGGCCGTCGATGCGGTAGACGGGCTTGTCGGCGGCTTCGGGCTGGGGGCCGGTGAGGTTGCCGGCGCACCCGCCGAGCAAGAGCGAAGCGGCGAAGAGGGCGGCGAAGAAAACGGAGGAGAAGGAACGGGCGTCTTTCATAACAACTGGCGGACTTGGACTTTGTAGAGGAAAACGGTAGGTTACAGCGCGTAATCGCAGGAATAGAGAGCGAATGCAGTGCCACATTTCTGAGTGACCGACAGGGCTGTGAGCCAGGTCACCCGGCGCAAGCCTGGGATGGCAAAGAAATCGCTCGGTGATAACGACGGGTTATTCCTGCGTGAGGGGCTGGCGGACGGCAGGAGGCTTTCGCGAGCGTCATTCATGCGTAAGATCGCAAAAACAAATGCTCCACAGGCGACAAGAAGCCAGCACGTAAAGAGCACAGCAGCATTATAGCCGATCCACTGCTGAAAGACAAATGGTACAATGCCCTCCTATTCCATCAATCAAACACGTATATTTTAAGCAAAGGATTTGATGCTGGAAGGTCGCTTGTGAATCCATGGCAACCTTGCGACATACGTCCAACTGATAGAACGTTTGGACACTTAATCTCCCACGCTTGATCTCCCTCCAAAGGTGGGTAAGTTGGTTACGATGTGATGAAGAACATGGGTAAAATATTAACAATCGTGTTGCTCCTGGTGGCGGCCACGCCTGCGGGTTGGGCGCAGCAATCGTTGGATGACGACCCTGGACTTCCCCTCCCCGGTCAGATTCCGAGGATTACCGAGCGGGGGCTTCCCTTCCCGAGTGAGCATTTCGCCCCGCCCGATTACCAGCAGTACCCGCAAAATTGGGCGGTTACGCAGGACGATCGAGGCCTCATTTACGTCGCCAATAATGACGGCATCCTCGAATACGACGGTGATTCGTGGCGGCTCATTCCCACGACCACAAATACCTTCGTCCGCTCCATCGCCGCCAGCGAGGAGGGGACCATCTATGCAGGCACCGTGGGCGACTTCGGCTACCTGAAACCAGACTCGATCGGCGTCCTGCGCTACGCGTCCCTGTACGAGCACGTCCCCTCCCTCCACGAATCCTTCAGCGACGTGTGGGGCACCCACGCCACGTCGGACGGCGTCTACTTTCAGGCGAATGAGCGGCTTTTCCGGTGGGACGGCTCCAACATGCGCGTCTGGACGAGCGAGGAGGGGTTTCACACGTCGTTCGTCGTGCGCGACGAACTCTATGTGCGCGATTTCCAGCGGGGGCTCCTCAAAATGGTGGGCGACTCCCTCCAGCAAATGCCTGCTGGCGAGCGATTTATGGACACGCCGGTGCACCTCATGGTCCCCTTTCCCGACGGGCAGATTCTGATCGGGACCAGCAACGATGGGTTGTACCTCTACGATGGCCAACGGTTGACCCCGTTTTCGACCGAGGCTCAGCCCTTCCTCGATGAATACGAGCTCTACCACGGGTGTTTACTCTCGGGGGGGCACGTCGCGCTGGCAACGATTGGAGGGGGGGTGCTCGTCATTGACCGCGAGGGAAGACTCGTGCGCGTACTGGGTCCCTCTTCCGAGTTGCCTGATGGCGTGGTGCATTACGTGTACGAGGATCAGGAAGGGGGGCTGTGGATGGCCTTTAGCAACAGCGGCGTAGCGCGGGCGGAGGTGGTTTCGCCGTTGTCTACCTACGATGAAAGCTTAGGGCTTGAGGGCATCATCCAGAGCATTGAGCGGCACCAAGAGCGGCTGTACGTCGCAACCGGGGCGGGGCTCTTCGTGCTGGAGGAGCAGCCGCTGACGCTCCGGAGGCGAGGAAACGGGAAGCGCACGGCCTTTCGGCGGGTCGAGGGCATCCCGGTCTCGTGGGACCTCAGGTCAACCGATGAGGGCCTGCTCGCCGCTACCGAAAAGGGCATCTATCTGCTCCAAGAGAACGGGTGGGACCGGCTCACGCAAGGCACACAGCACACGGCGCGCACCATCGTGGCGTCCGATCGATACGACGGGTGGTATTTTGTGGGCGGCCGCCAGGGCGTTACTGCGCTGCATCGGGATGGGGACCGCTGGACGATGCGCATCCTTCCCGGCATGGGGCGCGAGATTCACTCCATCGACGAAGATCAGCAAGGCGCTCTGTGGGTTAGCACGCCCAATGGAGACGTCTACCGCATTCGTTTCCAGGGGAGTCCGGGGGCCGTGTCGCACACCACACACTTTAAGAGCGGAGGGGCCCTCCCGCAAGGATACAACAGCGTGATGTCGGTTGCCGGCGACATCGTCCTGCTCTCACGGTCGGGGATCTACAGGGTTGAGCCGCGTCCCAGCCGGAACGCGGGGCAGCCGGGAGACGGGGCCGATACGCTTCGCTTCGTGCGCGATGATCGGATGCGTCCCCAGCAGACCGAGGACCCCCTCCTGAGTCTTTTCGAGGCCGACAACGGGGCCCTCTGGATGTCACGCGGAAGCCAGGTGTACCGCGGCGTGCGCCAAGCGGATAGGCGGTATCGCTGGGAGAGTGTCGAGGCCCTGCACTTCCCGAAGGCCGAAGAAAATCCGCTGTACGTCGAGGACAGCGGGGTCCTTTGGATGGGCAACCGGCGCGAGCTCATTCGCTTTGAGCCCCGTTGGGGGACGACGTCACAAGGGACCTTCCCGGTTCTCGTGCGCCGGGTCACCGCCCTGCAGGATCAAACCGTGCTCTACGGAGGCGCCCCCCACGACGCGTCCGCAGCCCGTTCTGGTGGGTTTTTGTGGGATCAGATTCCGTACGAAACCAACGATCTCCGCTTCGATTTTTCGGCACCGCGATTCGGGAATACGGCGTCTCTAGAGTACCAGTACCGCCTCCAGGGGCTCGACGCGGACTGGTCGGCGTGGCAATCAAACACCAATGTCGTCTACTCCGATCTGGCGGAGGGCAGCTACACGTTTCAGGTGCGCGCCCGAGAGGGGAAAGACCGGATCAGTCAGGAGGCGACTTTTTCGTTCGGCATCCTCCCCCCGTGGTACCGGACGTGGTGGGCCTACGGCGTGTACCTCGTTGTGCTCGGGCTGACGGGACTGGGCTACCGGCGGTATCGGTACATGGCGCAGCAGAGCAGGCGCGCGAAAGAGCAAGCCAAGGAGCTTGAACGGGAGCGTCTCGCCAACGAGCGGTTGCAGGAAGCGAACAAGCGGCTGAAGCAGGCCAACGAGCTGAAGGACAACTTTTTGGCGAACACGTCGCACGAGTTGCGCACGCCGCTCACTACCATCCTCGGGTTTGCCGATGTCCTCAAAGATGAGGCGTCGCCGCACCACCGGGAGTTTCTCGACATCATCGAAAAAAGTGGGCAGCGCCTGCTGCGTACCCTAAACGCCTTACTCGATCTTGCGAAGCTGCGATCGGGGGTAGTGACGGCCCAACTGCAACGGACCAACGTCATCAACAAGGTGGCCGAAACCCTCGAGCTGATGGAGCATGAAGCGCATCGAAAAGGGCTTCAACTGGAGCTCGACGTCCCCGAGCACCCGGTATATGCCAAGCTGGATGAGCGGTTCTACGAGCAGGTCGTGGATAACCTGCTCAGCAACGCCATCAAGTTTACCGAGGACGGCCATGTGCGGGTTCACGTCGAGCAGGCGGCGGATCGCGTGCAGGTCAGCGTGCAGGACACCGGCGTGGGGATCGACGAGGACTTTATTCCGAGTCTGTTCGACGATTTCAAGCAGGAGTCCAGTGGCATCAGTCGGGACCACGAAGGCAACGGGCTGGGGTTAGCGATCACGGCGCGGCTCGTGGAGCTCATGCATGGCACGATTGATGTTGAAAGCACCAAGGGCCAGGGCAGCACGTTTACGGTCACGTTCCCCCGTGACACGGAGGTGGGCGACGTTCAGCCATCCAGTACCAAAGCCGCCTCGCCGAGGTAGGGTCGGGGTGACCCGCATCGTTACAACGCCTTGCAGCGCCTAGCGGGGGGACGGGGAAACAAATCGAAACGCCCTGGGTGGTTCATTAACACTTCGCAGCAGCACGTATCGGACTCGCACTTTCATGGTAGACGGCGTACGACGGGGCACCGCGATTCTTATCGGCATCGGCTTGGTGCTCATCGGGCTGCTGGGGGGCATCTTGCTGACGCTCACGGTGGGGCCTGACCCGACGACGCCCGTGCTGACGCGCTCGGTGGATAGCGTCGAGTTGGGCGGCGGCGAACGCGTCCGCCCCACCGCGGTGGTCCGCTCCGATACGCTGCAACCCACCGAAGTCTCGCAGTTGGCAGCACTCAATGATCTCTTTCGCCGCGTCGCCGACCAGGTGACCCCGGCCGTCGTCTACATTCAAATCGAGACGTCCGCGTCCACGCGCGAACAGTTTAGCTTCGATGGCGAGATGCGCGACCGCTTCTTCCGGGATCCGTCGCCCCGTCGCAGCGTGGGCAGCGGCGTGGTCGTGAGCACGGAAGGGCACATCGTCACGAACCGCCACGTGGTGGACGGAGCGGACGAGATTCAAGTCACGCTAGCCGACAAGCGCCAGTTCGAGGCCCGCGTGGTCGGCCGCGACGAGGCCACCGATCTGGCCGTGCTCAAGGTCGATCCGGCGTCCGACCTCCCGGTGGTCGCGTTCGGCGACTCCGATGATGTGAACGTCGGCGAGTGGGTGATCGCAGTCGGCAATCCGTTCCGCCTCACCTCGACCGTTACGGC
>JAAAPH010000232.1 GCA_009908415.1 Bacteroidota bacterium | reverse complement strand
GCGCACGGACTCGGTGTTCATCGAGCGGCGGGTGTACGGCGCCCAGCCGGATCCTCTTCTGTTCAAGTTTGCCTCGTCGGCTGCTCATCTGACCGGCCACCCCCTGGTAGCGTCCGAGACAGCGACCTGGCTCGGCGAGCACTTTCGCGTGTCGCTCGCGCAGGTGAAGCCAGAGGTCGATCAGCTCTTTACCGCCGGCATCAACCACATTGTCTTCCACGGCACGCCGTACTCCCCGCCCGAGGCGCCGTGGCCGGGCTGGCTGTTTTACGCGTCCACGCATTTTGCACCGACCAACCCTTTCTGGCGCGACCTTCCGGGCCTCACGTCGTATATTGCGCGGGCCCAGTCTTTCCTGCAACGCGGCCAGCCGGACAACGATGTGCTGCTCTACTTTCCGGTATACGATCACTGGCAGCGGGCCGACGACCCGGCCTTTCAGCTTTCCATCCATAACCCCGAGCAGTGGTTTTACAACCTACCGATGCATGGAGCGGCCCAGGTTATGCAGGATCAGGGCTACACCTTCGACTACGTATCCGACCGGCTCGTGACGACGCTGCGTGAAGACGGGGGCGCCCTGCAGGCGGAAGGGGGCCGGTATGCGACCATCGTGTTGCCCGCCGTCAAGCACATGCCGCTGGCCACGCTGGAGCACCTCATCGCGCTTGCCGAGTCGGGGGCGACGGTGATCGTGCAGGCAGCGATGCCACAGGCCGTGCCGGGGTGGGAAGAGCTCGATGCGCGTCGAAAGCGCTTGCACGCGCTGCGGGAAGCGGTCGCGTTTGGACCTGCTTCGGGCACGGGCGTTCGTACGGCGGACGTCGGCGACGGACGTTTTCTGCTCGGTGACGATCTCACCCTCCTGCTGAAGGCGGCGGGAGTGGGGCGGGAGCCCATGGCAGATCGAGGGCTTCGGTTCGCGCGGCGTCGGCACGCGCAGGGCCATCATTACTTTGTGACCAACCTCGGGGCCACGCCGGTCGAAGGGTGGGTGCCATTGGGCACAGACGCCGCCTCCGCGGTGCTTTTCGACCCCTTGCGGGATCGGCGCGGCGTGGCGGCCGTGCGCCAGACCGAGGACGGCCCCGAGGTGTATCTGCAGCTGGAACCGGGGGCGTCCCGCGTGCTGCGCACCTTCACGACGGCGTCGGTCGCGGGGCCGGCGTGGCGGTACCTGGAGCCCGGGACGCCGCAGGTCCTCGATGGCACCTGGGCCGTGGCGTTTATAGACGGAGGGCCCGAACTGCCGAATGAGTACACGACGGCGCAGTTGACCTCGTGGACGGCCCAAGGCGGCGAAGCGGAGCGCTTCGCTGGCACCGCGCGGTATCGGCTCACGTTTGAGGCGCCCACGACGAACCCGGATGCATGGACGCTCGACCTGGGCCGGGTCCGGGAGAGCGCGCAGGTTTACCTAAACGGCAAAGACCTGGGCCGGGTCTGGGCCCATCCGTTTACGTTGCCGGTCGGCGATGCCCTCCAACCGGGAGAGAACGTGCTGGAGGTCGAGGTGACCAATCTGATGGCAAATCGTATTGCCGACCTCGACCGGCGCGGGGTGGCGTGGAAGACGTTCTACGATATCAACTTCGTGGGTATCGACTATCAGCCCTTCGATGCCGCCCACTGGCCGCCCATGCCCTCCGGCCTCCTCGGGCCGGTTGCGTTGATTCCTGAGCGCGAGCACCCGCCGAGCCCCGCAGACTGAACGCTCGTCCCGTATTCCTTTCAGTGTATACTTCGTTGAGCCCATGAGAGGCGCCATGACATACGGTTGGGCACTCGTGAGCGCGGTCGTTGTCTGGGCCGGCCTCGGCGTGTGGGGGCATGCGCAGGCGACATCCGGGGAGGCCGCGCTGTCGGTGACGGCGCTCCGAACGGCGCACACGTCGACTCCGCTGGGCATCGCGGTTGACCACCCGTGCCTGAGCTGGACGATGGCCGCCGCTTCACGGGGCGCCATGCAGACGGCGTACCGGATTCAGGTCGCTGAAACGCGCCAGGCGCTCGCTGCGGGGGACAACCTCGTGTGGGATAGCGGCAAAGTGAGTTCGGATCGTTCCCTCCATAATGCCTACGAGGGGCCTTCGCTCGCGGCACAGCAACGGTACTACTGGCGCGTACGCGTGTGGGATCAGGAGGACGAAGCCGGCACATGGAGCGCGCCCTCCTGGTGGGAGACGGGGCTGCGCGGTCCGGCCGCGTGGGAGGCCCAATGGATCGAGCCGCAGGGGGGCGAGGGAGCGTCCACGCCGTCGCCGAGCCCGATGTTGCGGTCGGGGTTTGAGGTGAGCGGCCCGGTGCAGTCCGCGCGGCTCTACGTGACGAGCCACGGCCTCTACGAAATGCATCTGAACGGCCAGCGGGTGGGCGACGCGCTCTTCACGCCAGGCTGGACGAGCTACAATCACCGGCTGCAGTATCAGACCTTCGACGTGACGGATCAGCTGGTTGTGGGCGGCAATGCCATCGGGGCGATCCTCGGGGACGGGTGGTATCGGGGCTACATCGGGTTCCAGGGGCAGCGGGCCTATTACGGGGATGACCTCGCACTGCTTGCCCAACTCCACGTCACGTACCAAGACGGCCGGAGCGAGATCGTGGTGCGCACGCAGGAAGGGTGGACCGCGTCGACGGGGCCCATCCGCATGTCCGACCTTTACATGGGCGAGACGTATGACGCTCGCCTCGAAAAGCCCGGGTGGACCGAGCCGGGCTACGACGATTCGGACTGGGCTGGGGTGCGCGCTGTAGCCCACAGCAAGGACGTTCTCGTGGCCTCTTCGGCACCCCTCGTCAAGCGGATCCAAGAGATTCAGCCGGTGGGCGTCATCTACACGCCCGAGGGCGATACCGTGCTGGACATGGGACAAAACATGGTTGGGTGGATGCGGATGGAGGTCGAGGGCGCGGCCGGGATGGAGGTTACCCTCCGTCACGCCGAGGTGCTCGACAAAGACGGCAACCTCTACACGGACAACCTTCGGTCGGCCGACCAGACGACACGGTACACCCTGCGCGGCGCGGGCGAAGAGACCTACGAGCCGCATTTCACGTTTCAGGGGTTTCGGTACGTGGCGGTCAGCGGATACCCCGGCGCGGTCGAGCCCGACCGCTTCACGGGGGTCGTCATTCACAGCGACATGACGCCCACGGGGCATTTCCAGAGTTCCCACCCCCTCGTCAATCAACTGCAGCACAACATCGTGTGGGGGATGAAAGGCAACTTCCTCGACATCCCGACCGACTGCCCCCAGCGCGATGAGCGGCTCGGGTGGACGGGCGACATCCAGGTGTTTGCACGGACGGCCGGCTTCAACATGCACACGGCCGGATTCTTGAAGAAGTGGTTGCGCGATTTAGAGGCCGAGCAGAAGCCCAATGGCAGCGTTCCGCATGTCGTGCCGAATGTGCTGGGGGAAGGGGCCTATGGGGCCGCCGGCTGGGCCGATGCCAGCGTGATCGTCCCCTGGACCATGTATCAGGCCTACGGGCAGCGCCGCGTACTGGCGCAGCAGTACGAGAGCATGAAGGGATGGGTCGAGTTCATGCGACAGCGGGCCCAGATGGACAGCACGACGTATGTGTGGAATAACAACTTCACCTTTGGGGACTGGCTGGCCTTCAGCACGGATCGGCCGGATTATCCAGGGGCGACCACAGACAAGGACCTGATCTCGACCGCTTTCTTTGCGCACTCCGCCCACCTGGTGGCCCAGGCAGCCCGCACGTTGGGGCGCGAAGACGAGGCGCGCGCGTACCAGCAGCTCTTCGAGCAGGTACGGCGAGCCTTCCAGGCGGAATTTGTCACCCCGCGTGGGCGGTTGACATCGGGCACGCAGACGAGCTACGTGCTGGCGCTCTCGTTCGACCTGCTCTCCCCGGAGATGCGTCCTGTGGCCGCTCGTCGCCTGGCCGCGGACGTCCGGGCGCGCAGCCACCTGACGACCGGTTTTCTCGGGACCCCCGACCTCATGCACACCTTATCGGCCCACGGTTTCTGGGATGAAGCCTATGATCTGCTCCTCCGCACGGAGTATCCATCCTGGCTCTATCCGGTCACAATGGGGGCGACGACGATCTGGGAGCGCTGGGACGGGGTGAAGCCGGATTCGACGTTTCAGGATCCCGGGATGAATTCGTTCAACCATTACGCGTATGGGGCGATTGGGCAGTGGCTCTATGAAGAGGTCGCGGGGATTCAGGCAACCGCGCCGGGCTACAACACGATGCGCATCGCCCCCCATCCGGGCGGTGGGCTCTCTCATGCGCGTGCCTTCCTGGATGCAGGCTACGGGCGGATCGAGTCCGACTGGACGCGCACGGACAAGCGTTTTCAGTTGACCGTTGAGGTTCCCGCCAACACGCAGGCAACGGTGCGCCTTCCGGGCGCCACGATCGAGGCGGTTACGGAACGCGGTGCGACGCTTGCCAATGCCAACGGCGTCTCGGACCCCCGTCAGGAGGGAAGAGACGTCGTGGTAAACGTGGGGGCGGGACGCTACGTCTTCGCGTACCCGACCGATCAGCTCGGCCCCGTTGGGGGCGGGGGGCTGGATGCCAGCACGGCAGTGGGCAGCCTGCTGGCCAACGAAGCGGCACGGAGCGTGCTCCAGGAGCACCTGCCGGAGTGGCTCGACGATGTCCCTCTTGAGCAAGCCACCGATCGGTCGCTACGCGAGGTGGCTCCGTACGCACCAGACCAACTGACGGAAACGGTGTTGGCCAGCATCGAGCGCGACTTGCGTCAGATAGAAGAGGTGCCCCCGCAGCGTTTGAGCGCGGAAACGAAACTAGGCCGCTTGCTTGCTGATCCGAACGCGCGTGCCGTTCTTCAAGAGCAACTCCCTGAGCTTATGGACTCGCCCTGGCTCAGCCAGGCCATGGGCTTTCCGCTCACCCGTGCGAATGCCGTGACGCCCGTCGCCATTTCAGTGTCGGCGCTTGAGGCCGTCGATGAGGCCTTGCAGCAGATCGGCCCTTAACCGCTGCGCCTGATG
>JAAAPH010000486.1 GCA_009908415.1 Bacteroidota bacterium | reverse complement strand
GCTGCTCACGCAGGTGGCGCCCATCCCCCCGGCGCTCACGGCGCTGCTACACGACGTCACCGTGGGCTCGGGTATCATCGGCCTCGTCTTCGTCGCGGTCGTTGGGCCGCTCGTCGAGGAGCTCCTCTTTCGCGGCGTCCTCCTCGGCGGGCTGCTCAGCCACTACCGGCCGCGGTGGGCTATCCTCGGCAGCGCCGTGCTGTTTGGCATCGTCCACCTCAACCTGTGGCAGTTCGTGCCGGCCTTCGGGATGGGACTGGCCACCGGTTGGCTCTTCGTCCGGACGCGCTCGCTCTGGCCGTGCGTCGCCTTCCACGGGATCTACAACGCGGCCTTCGGGTTCGCCGCTGTGCCCATGCTGAGCGCGCTCGGGCTGGGCGACCTCGCGTATGCCACGAACGGCGTGCTGCCCCTGCTGCCCGGCTGGCTCGTGGCCGCGGGCCTCGGCCTTGTGGCCCTGGGCGGAGGGCTCACGCACTGGGCGCTGCCGCCGCCTCAGTATAGAAACGTGTAATTGAGCTTGATCAAAAACACGTTGCGCGGGAAGATGTCGAACGTCTCCGCAACCTGCTCATCGATCGGCCGGTCGTACGGCGACGCCTCCCAGGGCGCGAGCGGATTGAGCGCATCGTTGGCCCGGCGGCCGTGCGTCCACACGACGTAGAGCGTCGACCCGGGCCGGTACTCCCAACGCAGGACGACATTCGACTGGAGGCTGCTCAAGGCAAACTCGTCACGCTTCGGGAACGGATCGAAGGGCACCAGTTCGTCGCGGTTCACCAGGACTTGGAAGCGGTCGTAACGGCCCCGCGCGAGAAACAGCTGGCTGTACACCTGCAGCGAAAGATCCTGCATGAAGGTGACGGTGCTTCGGAGCGTGAGGTCGAGCGAGCGCGTGTCCCGGGCGCCGAATACAGGGACGTAGTAGTGATCCGGGCTGTACGGCGCCACGTCAGTGAGAACGGCATCGAGGCGGCCTCGGTCGTCAAAGGCCACGTAGTCGCCCGCGTCCAGTTGCGTGGGCGGCGCGGACGCCGCGCCGATGCCCCACGCGCCGGCCTCGGTGCGACGGAACGTTTCATTGGAGGTCCAGGCCGTCACGCCCCGCTCCCATTCGCCCTCCAGGTTGGCCGACAGGGACAGCCGCGTGCCCACATCCACATCCGACCGCAAGCCCGCGGCGTATTCGCGCCCGCCGTCGTCGTTGAAGGTCACCTCGATCTCGGGCTCGATCTGCCAGCTACGCCGCTCGTCCGTCTCGAACTCGCTGCTCACCCCGATGCCGAAGGGCTCGGCCCACGGCCCCAACCCCCGTGTTTCGTAGAGATCGTACCCGCCGAACGGGTTCTGCAAGGTGGTATTGAACTCGACCTGCTGGAAATCCCGCAGCGTCCAGCGCGACTCCAACTCAAAGCGCTGCCCCAGATTGAGGCCGTCGTCGTAGGCGAACTGCTGGATGCCAAAGCCCTCGATGCTAGCCCGCTGAAAGGGGCCGAACGCCTGCCCGCCCTTGATCTCGTAATCCATCGAGCTGATGGCCGCCACGAAGTTGTTCTCGCGCAGCTGGCCGAGGTCGTTGGGATTGAACGCATCGCCGAATACGTCCAGCCCTGCGAAGCCCGTTACCGCCCCCTGCCGTCTGCGCATCCACACCTTGCCGGCGAGGCCCGTCTCGGCGCCCGATACGACCGTCGGCCCGCGGCGATGGGTGACGGACGCAAACCCCTCGATGCCGTACCGGTTGTCGCGCAGGCGGAGGTCCCAATCGGCGCCCCCGCTGTAGCTCCGCCGGCGCTCGGGGGCCCCCGGCACCGGCCCGTCGAAACCGGTCACGATGCCGCCCACCGACGAATAATCGCCCAGCTGCTGGCTCATGCGGGCGACGCCGTAGTGCCGATTCGGGCTGAAGCCTGCCCCCGTCGTGGCGCCGAGCACGCCGAAGGACAGGTCGCTGGCCGTCCGGCCGGAGAGCTTGGTAGCGCCCACGATGGGAGCCTGCGCGCCAATGCGCCGGGTGTAGAGCAGCTCGCCCGGCCCCACGCTAAACTCGTAGAGTTGGATGCCGTCGATGAAGAACGGCCGGCGCTCTTCGAAGAACGTCTCGAACGCCGTCAGATTCAGGACGGCGGGATCGGCTTCGACCTGCCCAAAGTCGGGGTTGACCGTGGCGTCGAGCGTGACGTTGGGCCCGAGCCCGATCTTGATGTCGCCGCCCACGTCCGCGCTTCCGTGCATCGCCGCCGTGCCGGGCTCGGCCGCACTCTCTTCCATCTGCAGGCGGGACACGGTATAGGGACGAACCTGCACGTTCCGCTTCGGCTCGATGCCCGAAATGCCGGTCAGCCGTCCAAACTGCGCCACGAGGTTGGACCGTTCCGTGCGCGGCACGAGCGGCCACTCCACCTCCTCGCCGCGGCGCGGCATGCGACGCCGGAAATGAATTCCCCAGGTCTGCGCCCCCTCGTTGGCGAAGCGCAGCATGCTGTACGGGATGCGCATCTCAACAAGCCAGCCCGTCGGCGTGACACGCACCCCCGAATACCAGACGGCGTCCCATGAATTATCGCCGGGCCCGCCCGGGCCGCCGCTGCCCTGCCGTTCGATGGCGTCGTACTGCACGCCGGCCGCATTCACCCCAAAGATGCGTGCCGTCCGGCGGTCGAGGTACGAATCGATGGACACGAGAAACCAATCGGCCCGGTTGTATTCGTCGCGCCGGCCGAGCGTCTGCTCAATGCCACGGGGCTGCTCGTCATCCAAGCGGGCGCCTACGTACAGATGATCGTTCCCGTACAGCACGCGGACCTCGGTCCGTTGAGTGGGAGCGGCTCCTTCGGTGGGCTCAAACTGGCGAAAGCCGGTCACCGGCGGCGCCTCGTGCCACGCGGCTTCGTCCAACCGCCCATCGACCGAGAGGGCCGCTTCGACCCGCACGGCATTCATGGTCGGCGCGCTCGAATGGCCTTCCTGGGCGCCCTGCGCCGCCCCCGACGTTGCAATGCCCCCCTGCAGGAGCAGAAGCACGAAAAGGGCATAGGCAATTCGCATCGTAGAATCATCCACTGTGGCACAACTTTTCTGAACGGCCTTAAGTCGCGTGGCCGTACCTGGCGCTCGATCCTGACGAAGATGGCGCTCGCCCAACGGGTGGGGCCTTCCCCCCGAAGGTTTTGCGCCGCGACGGCACTCGGTGGGATGGCGGTGGCTTGGATAGTACGCACTGACGCCTGTGCCGACCAAACCATTTTGGATGAGTTGCACTCCCCTGATGTGAATGGCATGCTGGCTGTCACGAAGCAGGCCGCCGGTCGTTCTCTCAGGAGGCGCCGTGCGGCGGCGTGCCACCGGGTCGGCCCTCCGGACTCTGCTGCTGGTTGAACTGTGCGCAAAGGCGGCACATTCCCGGCCGGGCAAGGTATGGGTAGATTGCTCGCCCTCCACCACCAACCTTCGCTCGCATGTCCTCCGATCGCACCTTGTGCCTCTACAACACGCTGAGCCACGACGTGGAGCCCGTAGAGCCGATCGAGCCCGGCCACTTGCGCTTCTACAGCTGCGGGCCCACGGTGTACACGTACGCGCACATCGGCAACTTCCGGTCGTTCCTCACGGCGGATCTGATCGCGCGCACGGCCGCGGCCATTGGGTGGGACACGACGTTCGTGAGCAACATCACCGACGTGGGCCATCTCACGCAGGATGATCTCGTCGACCCCTCCGGCGAGGACAAGATGACGGCCGCGCTGGAGCGCGAGGGCACCCGCTTCGCCAACATCTACGACCTGGCCCGCTTCTACACAGCGGCCTTCCTGGACGACTGGCGGGCGCTCAACCTGCGCATGCCCGACGTGCAACCCCGCGCCACCGAGCACGTCACCCCCCAGATCAAGGCCGTCGAGCAACTCGTCGAAAAAGGCCACGCGTACGAAACCGACCAGGGCGTCTACTTCGCCGTCGAGAGCTTCCCCGACTACGGCAAGCTTTCCGGCAACCGCTCCGCCGAGGACCTGGAGGCCGGCGTGCGCGAGGAGCTCATCGACGATCCGGACAAGCGCGACCCGCGCGACTTCGCCCTGTGGAAGAAGGACCCCGACCACCTCATGCAGTGGCACAGCCCGTGGGGCTGGGGCTTCCCCGGCTGGCACATCGAGTGCTCCGTGATGTCCGCCGAGTACCTGGGCGACCACATCGACCTGCACGCGGGCGGCGAGGACCTCATCTTCCCGCATCACGAGTGCGAGATCGCCCAGGCCGAGAGCTTGTCGGACGACGGCGAGCCGTTCGCCCGGACCTGGGTGCACACGCGCTTCCTGCAGGTCGAGGGCGAGAAGATGTCGAAGTCGAAGGGCAACTTCTTCACCGTGCGCGACCTGATCGAGCCGGAGGCGGAGGGCGGACGCGGCGTCGATCCGCTGGCGCTGCGCTACACACTGCTCTCTGGCCAGTACCGCAAGCCGTTCAACTTCACGAAGAAGACGCTGAAGGACAGCGCGCGAATGATTCGCCGCTACCAGGACGCCGCCGCCCTCGTGGAGGACGCGCTGGAACGGGGCGCCGCCGGCGACGACCACGCCCCGCAAGGGGATGACCCACAAGGGGCCCTCGGCGACCGGCTACGCGATATCTACGCCCGCACGCTGGATGCGATGTGCGACGACCTCAACACGCCCCAGGCGCTGGCCGTGGCGCACGAGGGCGTGAAGCTCCTCCACGGCATGGGCGGCGACCTGACCGCCGCCTCGGCCCAGAGCGCCCAGCGCTGGCTGGAGCAGACGAACGCGCTCCTCGGCATCGTGTGGAACGAGCACGACGGCGAGGCTGCCCCGACCGACGATGCCGCGGACGACCCGCTCGCCGAGAAGGTCGAGGCGCTGCTGGACGAGCGCGCCCAGGCCCGCGCCGACGGCAACTACGACCGCGCCGACGCCATCCGCGACGAGCTCGACGCCATGGGCATCGAGGTGATGGACTCGTCCGACGGCACCACGTGGCGGAAGAAGATCGACGTGTGACGCTGCACCAATC
>JAAAPH010000450.1 GCA_009908415.1 Bacteroidota bacterium | reverse complement strand
TGAGGAGCACGACATGATTCACCCGTTCGTCGACGAGCAACAGCGGGGCGACGTCATCAGCTACGGCCTCAGCTCGTTTGGGTACGACATGCGCATCGCCAGCGAATTCCGCGTCTTCACACCCAACGTCCACAACAGCGTCGTGGACCCAAAAGACATCGACGAGCGCGCGATGGTGGAATACGAGGCCGATGAGCACATTCTCATCCCTCCCAACTCGTACGTGCTGGGCCGGTCCATCGAATATTTCCAGATCCCGCCCGACGTGCTCGGCATCGTCCTCGGCAAGTCGACGTATGCCCGTTCGGGGATCATCGTCAACGTGACGCCGCTGGAGCCCGGCTGGGAGGGGTACGTGACGATCGAGATTGGCAACGGGACGCCGCTGCCGGCCAAGGTGTACGCCAACGAAGGCATCGCGCAGGTGGTGTTCCTTCAGGGCGAACGCCCTACCGTCTCGTATGCCGACAAGCAGGGCAAGTACCAGAAGCAAACCGGCATCACACTGCCGAAGCTGTAAGGCGTGTGGGTGTCCGGGAGTTTGGGAGTGCGAGCGTTGACGTATCGCTCCTTTCTCTCCCGCTCTCCTGCGCGCCGTTGCCCCTAGTACGCCCTCGCCCCCATACGCCCCAACGCAACCCATGCCCAACGCTACGATCCGCGTCGTCGACGTGTACCCCTACCGATTTCACGCCGGCAACCTGCAGTTTTTGCTGCTCCGCCGCGCGTCCGGCGTGGAGTACGCCGGCCAGTGGCGGATGCTGGTCGGGAAGATTGACGCGGATGAGACGGCGTGGCAGACGGCGCTCCGCGAGGTGCGCGAAGAGACCGGTCAGGCGCCGAGCCGGCTGTGGACGCTCCCCTCGGTGAACCATTTTTACGAATGGCAGCAGGACCGTATCAACCTGATCCCGGCCTTCGCCGCGGAGCTGGACCATGACCCGACGCTCAACCACGAGCACGACGCGTTTTCGTGGCTCGCCCCGCAGGTCGCCGCGAGCCGCACGGACTGGCCCGAGCAGCAACGCCTCCTCCGCCTCACGACGCGCCTCCTGCACGACGGCGTCCCGCCCGAGTTGGAGGTGGACTTCTGACGAGGCCGCCCTTCCATTTGCGCCGCGTGACGCAGATATTGCACGCAGGTGTTCCTTTTTCCGCCATCCCCCGCTTCCATGACCCGTTACCCTGTTACGCTTCTCGCCACGCTCCTGCTATTGCTTGGCGGCCCGGAGGCCCTCCGCGCCCAAGACGCGCCCACCGGGTTTGCCCCTGATCGTGCCCCTGCACAGGCCACCTGCGAGGCGCAACTGCTCGATCGGCCTACGCCGGAAACCTTCCGCAGTCACCTGCAGACGCTCACGCAGGAGCCCCACCCGGCCGGCACGCCAGCCAACGATCGCGTGGGCGACTACATCGCGTCGACCATGGACGAAGCGGGCCTCACGGTGGAACGCTACCCGTACGACCTGTACATGCCCGCGCCGGCCTCGGCCCACGAGACGCGCGTCGAGCTGGTGACGCCCCTCCGCATGCCGCTCAACCGCCAGGAGTACATCCTGGAGGACGACCGCTTCACCGACGACCCCGCCCTCGGCCCCGGCTGGAACGCCTACTCCGGCTCGGGCGACGTGACGGGACCCGTCGTGTATGCCAACTACGGCCGGAAGGAAGACTTCGAGCAGCTCGACGCGATGGGCGTCGACCTGTCCGGCAAAGTCGTGATCGCACGCTACGGGGGCAACTTCCGCGGGTACAAGGCCAAGTACGCCGAAGAGTACGGCGCGGCCGGGCTCATCATGTACTCGGATCCTGAAGACGGCGGGTACGAGGACGGCCTGCCCTACCCGGAAGGGCGCTACATCAGCGAGAGCACGATCCAGCGCGGCTCGGTGCTCACGCCCCTCGGTGGCGACCCGCTCACGCCAGAGAGCCCCTCGCTCCCCACCGATAGTGACGCCGACGTGGAGCGGCTCGCTCCGGATGAGGCCGACCTGCCGCGCATCCCCGTGACGCCGCTCCCACACGCCTCCGCGCAGGAGATCCTCGGCCGGATGCAGGGCGAAGCCGTTCCCGACGGCTGGCAGGGCGGACTGCCCTTTGCGTACCGCGTGACGGGCGGCCCCGACCTCACCGTGCGCCTCCACGTCGACCAGCCCAAGCAGCTCACGCGGGCCACGAACATCGTGGGCCGCATCGAAGGCACGACGTTCCCCGACGAGTGGATCATCCTCGGCTCGCACTTCGACGCGTGGACCTTTGGCGCGACGGACCCAAACAGCGGCACGGCCATGCTGCTCACGCTGGCTGAGGCGCTCGGCACGCTGGCGGAAAACGGCTGCCAACCGCGCCGCTCGATTATGATTGCGCACTGGGACGCCGAGGAGTACGGCATCCTGGGCTCGACGGAGTGGGTGGAGCAGCTGCAGGATGAGCTGGCCGCGAATGCCGTCACGTACATCAACGCGGACGGCGCGGCGAGCGGGACGCGCTTTTCAGCCGCTTCCGCTCCCTCGATGAAGCAGCCGATCCTCGACGCGACGCAGGCCGTGCTCCAGCCGCCGACCGACACGACGGCCGTGTACGACGCCTGGCAGGCCCGCGCGCCCGATGCCGACGAGCCGCCGCTCGGCAACCTCGGGGGCGGCTCCGATCACGTCAGCTTCCTGACGTACGTCGGCATCCCGTCGGCGCAGCTCTCGATGTCGAGCTCCTCACCCATCTACCACTCGAATTACGACACGTTCGCCTGGTACGAGCAGTTTGGCGACTCGACGTTCACCGGCGGCCCTGCCCTCTCGAAGATCGATGGCGTGCTTACCCTCCGCCTCGCCAACGCCGATGTGCTCCCGTACGACCTCCCGCGGTACGCGACGGACCTCACGACGCACGTCGAATCCCTAGAGGAGCGTGCAGACGAACTTGGCGTCGAGGCTGATTTCTCCGCGCTCCACACGGCCATCGATGCGCTGGACGATGCCACAGCGGCGTTTGTTGAGGCGCGGGATGATCGGCTCGCTAACGGCACGCTTTCCAACGATGCGCTTGACGCGATCAACCAGGACCTGATCGCACTTGAGAAGGCATTCATCTACCCCGAGGGCCTGCAGAATCGCCCGCGGATGCGCTCGCTCTACGTCTCACCGGATCCCTTCAGCGGGTACGCCTCGTGGATGCTGCCGGGCCTCCGATACGAGATCGAGATGGAGGCGCCCGACAATGTGGCCCTCTGGACGGCCCGCTACGTCGAAGCGGTCGAGGACCTCACCCAACGTGTTACGACAGTCACCGAGCAACTGGAGCAGCCATGACGCGCCCCCGAAACCGTGGCCGTGCAAAGATGATGTTCTGCTAACAACCTCGGAGTCGACGCCGCGTATACTTTTGCAAAGTCGATAATACTGACCGACCCCTTGCGCCATGTCCTCCTCCCGCCGCCACTTTCTCAAGCAGGCCAGCGCCATCGCGCTTGGCTTCTCCGGCCTCCACCACTTCGTCGGCGCCGGCATGCCCGGCCGGGACAACCAGAGCCGCTGGGCCAACCGGTTCGGCCCGCTACAGCCCGATCCCGATGGCATCCTGGACCTCCCGGACGGCTTCTCGTACCAAATCATCTCGCGGCATGGCGAACGCATGGACGACGGCTTTTTTGTGCCCCACCGCGCCGACGGCATGGCGACCTTTCCGGGGCCGGACGGCCTGACCCTGCTCGTTCGCAACCACGAAGTGAGCGTCGGCGCGGACCGCGAGGAAGGCCCCTTTCGGGGCGATGACGCGCTCGCTGCACGCCTGTCGCCCGAGCAAGTCTACGACGTCGACGGCGATGGCATCCCGTGCGCCGGCGGCACGACAACGGTCGTCTACAATACGGAGGCGCAACGCGTGGAGCGCCAGTTTCTGAGTCTGGTCGGCACGGAGCGCAACTGCGCGGGCGGCCCCACGCCCTGGAACACGTGGATCACGTGCGAGGAGACCGTCCGCCGCGCGGGCGACAATTGCGAGCACGACCACGGCTACCCCTTTGAGGTGCCGGCCACGGCCACGCCGCGCCTCGCCGAGCCGGTGCCCATCAAGGCCATGGGCCGCTTCAACCACGAAGCTGTGGCCGTCGACCCGGCCTCGGGCATCGTGTACCAGACGGAAGACCGCGGCGACGGGCTCGTCTATCGCTACATCCCCGACGAGCCGGGCAACCTACTCCGGGGTGGCCGCTTGCAGGCGCTCGTCGTCACGGACCAGCCCCGCCTCGACACGCGCAATTGGGAGACGGAGACGGTCCCCACCGGCGCGCCCATGGCCGTCCGCTGGATCGATCTCGACGACATCGAGGCCCCCGACGACGACCTCCGGCTCCGCGGCTTCGAGGCCGGGGCGGCCCGGTTTGCGCGCGGCGAAGGCATGTGGTACAGCGACGGGGGCGCGATCTTCTTCGCCTGCACGAACGGCGGACGCATCGAAAAAGGCCAGATCTGGAAGTACACGCCGAGCGCGCACGAAGGTACGCCGCACGAGGCGGATGCCCCGGGCATGCTGGAGCTCTTCGCCGAGCCCAACGACGGCGGCCTCATCGACAACGCCGACAACCTGACGGTGTCTCCGTGGGGCGACCTGATCGTGTGCGAGGACGGCTCCGGCGAGCAGTACCTCGCTGGCGTTACGCCGGACGGCTCGTTCTACAAGTTTGCCCACAACGCGATGGACAACGACTCCGAGATGGCCGGCGCCACGTTCTCACCGGACGGCAGCACGTTCTTCGTTAACATCCAGCACGCCGGCCTCACGCTCGCCATCACCGGCCCGTGGAATAAGGCGTAGCTCCGGGAGACGGGGAGTTGGGGAATCGGGGAGACGCGGAGGAGCTTCGATTTATCCCGCCTCTTCCTCTCTTTCGCCCACTCACCCATTCGCCCACACTCACTCACCCTTCCGCACGGGATTGCGGTAGCATTTGGACAAAACCCGACGCTAGGGCCCGCTTGTAGCTTGTAGGCGGAGCGCGCATGTGCCGGTTCGTGGGTCTGCGCCCCGATAGGAACG
>JAAAPH010000335.1 GCA_009908415.1 Bacteroidota bacterium | reverse complement strand
GCCGCTAAGGCTTTCCGCCGGTCGGAGGCATCGTGCGTGCCGGCCTCGATCTCATCCAACAGGTCGCGGAGCATCGGAGCGGCGTCGCCGGACGACGCCTCGGCGGGGACGGCGCGGATGGCGACCGTACGTCCGCTCAGGCGCTCGACCGCAAACCCCATGGCCTGCAGGTCCGTCTTCCACGCATCGAACCGCTCCATCTCGGAGGGGGACAAATCGATGGTTTCGGGAAAGAGGAGCTGCTGCGACTCGGCGTGTCCCGCCTGGGCTTGGTCGAGGGCGCGCTCGTAAAGCACCCGGGTATGCGCAGCCTGCTGATCGACCAGCATCATCCCGTCCTCGGTGGGCGTGATCAGATACGTGTCATGCAGCGTCCATGGGGTCGTTCGACTTGGCGGGGCCTCTTCGTCGTGCGACGTCGCAGCGTCGGTCGCTGATGCATCGTCCGTTGCCGGCTCGTCGTTCGACACGGGCTGGACGGGCGCCTCGGCCTCGGACGGGTCCGCCGACTGATCCCCGTAGAGCGCCTGGGAGATCTCCCCTGGCGATGCGCTCGCCGAGCGTTTCTGGGGCGGCGATGGCCGTTCTGAATCCCGTCCTGAACGCGATGACGCCCCGCGTGCCGAATGCGATGACGACGTCCCGGTAGTGCGCGGCTGAAAGGGGCGCGGCCCGGCCGGCTGCGGCGCGTCGCCGGACGCCGCCGACCGGTCGGCGGGCGATGCCTGCTCCGAAGCATCGTCATCCGACGACGAAAACGCGGGTGTTAGTTGGTCGCGGCTGAGCGCATCCCGCACGGCGCCGCGCAGAAAGCCGTAGATACCGCTCTCGTCCTCAAATTTGACCTCCGCTTTGGTCGGGTGCACATTGACATCGACCCGCCGCGGATCGAGGTCAAGGAAGAGGGCAAAGAACGGGAAGGCCCCATCCGGGAGCAGTTCGCCGTACGCGGCGCGCACGGCGTGGCTCAGGTAGCGGCTCTTCACGTACCGCCCGTTTACAAACAGAAACTGATCGCCGCGCGTCTTGCGGTTGAACGCGGGCTTCCCCACGAATCCGCGGGCGGCCAGGTAACTGCTCTCATCGTCCACCGGCACGAGTTGACCCTCATGGTCCGCCCCCAGCAGATCAATGATGCGGCGGCGCGTGCGGGCGAAGAAGTCGTCGCGGTCCACGGCCGCGAGGTCATACACCGCGTGGCCCTTGTGCTCCAGCGCGAAACCCACCGTCGGCTCGGCCAGTGCGATGAACTGGAACGTGTCCGTGAGGTGTTTAAACTCAGTAGCGGGCGTCTTCAGAAAATTACGGCGGGCCGGGACGTTGTAAAACAGATTGCGCACAGCGATGGACGTCCCCGGCGGCGCGGCGCACGGCTCGGAAGTGGTCATCTCCCCCCCATCCACGCACACGCGATAGCCGACGTCGTCCTCCACGCGCCGCGTCTTCAGCTCGACCTGAGCGACGGCAGCAATGGAGGCGAGAGCTTCCCCGCGAAAGCCCAGCGTGCGGATGCGCTCCAGGTCGTCGACGGACTGGATCTTACTCGTGGCGTGCCGCTGAAAGCACTGCACGGCGTCGGATGGACTCATGCCGCAGCCGTCATCGATAACCTGGACGAGCGTGCTACCCGCATCCTTCAGGACAAGCTCGATGGAGCGCGCGCCGGCATCGATGGCATTTTCGAGCAGTTCCTTCGCCACTGAGGCCGGGCGTTGCACGACCTCACCGGCGGCGATCTTGTTGGCCAACCGATCGGGCATCACGCGAATGATGCCGTCTGCGTCGGTCGTCTCTGCTGCCATAGGGAAGCGCTGGGCCGTGAGTCCGCTGGCGCCTGCAGGCCTGAACGCGCGGCGCGAGCGGGGCTAGAGCGTTTGGTAGATGTAGAGCGTAAAGAGGAGCAACCCGATGAGGTACAAGAGGCTTGTCGGGTTGCGCCGGCGCGTCTTTCGGTTCACGCGCATCCGACGCTTCAGGTCGTCCTCCTTGCTCGGATCGTAGAAGCGCGGCTCGTAGTCAAACTTCCGCGGCTTGCGGTTGCGGCCTCCGATGATCGCCATAACGGCCTTGGGCTGATGAACGTGCGGTAGCTGGGCAAGGGAGTGTACCTTCGGTCGGGGGATGGCGTTCCTCACGCCACCGTCACCTACGCAATGAGCCGAGCGATATAGGCGAGGTACAGATAGACGAGCGGGGCAACAAGGGCCATCGTATCGAAGCGATCGAGCACGCCGCCGTGGCCGGGCAGGATGGTGCTGGAATCGTCGACCTCCGAGGCGCGCTTGAGGTGGCTTTCGGCCAGGTCCCCGAACGGACCGAGGACGCCTCCGATGACCGCGAGCGCGGCAACGTGGCCCCATCCGACAAACGCGCCCACGGTAAGCTTGAAGGCGACGGCGATCCCGGTGGCCGCGACGAGCCCCCCCACAGCGCCCTCCCACGTCTTGTTCGGCGAGATGCGAGGGGCCAAGGCGTGCCGGCCCACCGCGCGCCCCACGTAAAAGGCGAAGATATCACTCGCCCACACGAGCAGCAAGGTCAGCAGCACGAGATAGAAGGCCTCGTCGCTGCCCACGGTGGGACCACGCGCCAGGCGCAGGCGCACCAGGAAGCCGAGCAGCGCGGCCGGGTAGAACGCGCCCAGGGCAGTGACGGCAAAGCTGGACAGCAGGCCATCTCGCGGAAAGACAAAAGGAAGCGCCGCGACGAGCGTCGCCCCCACCAACAGCGCGAGCGCGCCGGCCGGAGGCCAGAGCGGTTGAATGACCACGAGCGCGCCGAGCACGCAGCCCCAGGCGTTCCGGGGTTGGATGCCGGACGCCTCGGCGAGGCGGTAGAGCTCGACTTGGGCGAGCAGAGCAATCCCGACCACCAGCAGCCCAAAGGGCCATCCGCCCCAGTACGCAACTCCCACGACCGCCGGCGCCGCCACGATGGCGGTCAGTACGCGAAGCGCTGTATTGCTCACGAGCGGAACGGGCCAATGAACGGTGGACGAGGCGTCGAGCGCGCCGCTCAATCCGACGCTTCGCGATCCTCGTCTGGATTCCGCAGGCGTTCGTTGCCCGAGTCGAGCGCGGATTCTTCGTCGGGCGTGCGGGCGTCCTCGGACTCGGGATCCGCCTCCAGGGCCGCCCGCTCCAGCTCCTCATCGGAGATCAGCTCGCCCTGGATCAGCTCAACGGCCCGCTCTGCCTCGTCCGGCGGCACCATGACCCGCACGGCGGCCAGGTCGCCCACGGTCAGGTTAAACGCGTGGTCGCGCTGGGTGAGCACGACCGCGGGGATGCCACGGTCGTCCAGGCGATCCCGCACGAGGTCGGCTTCGTAGTCCGTGCCGGACGTAAAGATCGTGACCCAATTTTGGTACTTACCATCACTCATAACTGAATACAGGGCATCGGTTCTAAGAAAGCCGATCGGGCGCATCGTCCACCGGAGCGCGAGTAGGCTGCTGCGCTAGGCGCGTGGTGGCGTAGCCATGCAGCAGATACATCAACCCGCCAAACGCAACGGCGCTGGGAATCAGAATATACCAGGGCACCTGCATTGTTTCTAGGGCCTGTGCATCAAGGCCGGGTTGCTGCGCAGCGTAGTTGGCGGCCACCACCGCGAAGGCGTTGTTGGCAAAGTGGACGATCACGGCCGGCCACAGGCTCCCCGTCCGCCAGGTCAGGTACGCCAGGTAGATGCCCAGCGCACTGAGCGGGAGTGCTTGCGACAACCGCAGGTGATACAAGCCGAAGATGATACCCGAGCAGAGCACGCCGCCCACCACGCCGATCCCGCGTTCGAACTGCCGCTGCGCGTAGCCGCGAAAGAGAAGCTCTTCGCAACAGGCCGGCACGACGGCGAGCATCGCGACGTTGAACGTCACCCCCAACCCGCCCTGAAGGACCTTTTCGATGAGCTCCATCTGCGACCGCTCCAGGCTTTCGATGAACTCGGGCAGCGGGATGGACTGGTTTACGGCGCCCAGCCACTGTACCACGGGGGTAAGCGCAATCAGGCCGACGAGGGCCAGCCCCAGCATGACCCCGTCGGCGCGGCGCACGCGCAGGTAGCGCCAGAGGTCGCTCGTATGGAGCCGGGTGAGCACGAGCGCCACCACGGCGAGGCCAACGACCTGCCCGACGCTGTTCCCGAGAATCAGTTGACGGATGTTGTCCTCAAACAGGCGCGCCATCGCGTCGGTGCCACTTAGCGCGCTGAAGTCCACCCCTTTGGCAAAAAGAAGGGCCACCGTGGCAAGGGGGGTGACGAAAAGCTGAAACAGGATAAACGCGGCGAGGAGGCCCAGCACCCCAGCAACAAACGCCCGCACGGCGTGGCCTCGCGGAGTCGCCCGCACTTGCTCAACGGGACCATCGAGGGGGATGCGGCGCGACAGCCAGGGATCCTGCAGCGTGGGCGCGACGGAACGGGGGGATGGCTCTTCCATGACGCAGCATTCGTAACGTGATCTGGGCTGCGATCCATCACGGATGAGGATCCGAAAAGTTGCTCTTCCCCGTCACGCCCGGGGCCGATGTGTGCGATCTTTCAGGATCTTCGCGCCGTTGCCGTCGTCGGAACACCGCTCTGTTCCATGCCTACCATGGAGAGGTCCTTTGGATAGGGGCCTTTGACAGGACGCGCTTGTAGCTCAGTTGGATAGAGCGTTGGATTCCGGTTCCAAAGGTCGGGGGTTCGAATCCTCCCAAGCGCACGATAAACCGCCCCTTCAACGCGATGTTGAGGGGCGGTTTTGCCATTTAATCGGTGCATACATAAAGCCGGTCCTCCCGCCGCCAAGTGGGCACAGGAAGCCGAGGGCGCGAGGGTGCCACCCGCCAGGTAGCACAACGACGGCAAATGCGGCCGGACGGCCCCTGGACGGCGCCCTTAGTCCGGCCCCGTATCGCCAGGAAGCAGGGGCGTGTGCTCCGGGAGGCGATGCGCCTGAGTGCGCTGTTCGAAGGCGTACCCGAGCGCCAGCAGCCGGGGTTCGCTGAATGCGGGCCCGAGGAACGAGATCGTGACCGGCAAGCCGCGTCCGGTAAACCCTGCGGGCACGATGAGGTCTGGAAACCCCGTGAGGTTGGCGAGGGTCACGGCCGAGCGTCCAGATCCAGCTTTGACTTGTCCGTCGTCGGGGTCGGCGTCCGCGCGCTCCGGGCGAACCGGCAGGGTCGGGTAGACGATGGCGTCCAAATCGTCGGCGGCCAGCACGTTGTCGACCATCCCGCGCAGCAGCGGCAACCCATGGTCGCGCACGGCGCGGTAGTCGCGGTCGGTGAGTTCGCCGCTCTCCACTTCCTGGCGCATCAGGCTCCAGCGCGACGGGTTCGGCATCACGCCCTCCTCGCGGGGAGCGGTGACCGTGAGCGACCGATTCACCAACTCAGCGAGCGTCTTGGGATAGTCGGGACCGAGCGTTGACAAATAGTCTGCAATTTGGGCCCGGAACTCCCGATAGCGGATGGTGCGGTACAGCGCGCCGCGTGCCTCCAAGACCCACGACGGAATCTGGACGTCGACCACGGTGGCACCCGCAGCGCGCATCGTTTCGAGAGCGGCCTCCACGACCCAGTCCACTTCCGGATCACTCCCCATGAAGTCGCGGGCCACGCCGATACGCGCTCCGTCGAGCGCGTTGTCGTCGAGGAACTGCGTGTAGTCCTGCCCGGCCTGGCCGGCGGCTTTCTGCGTAGCGTCATCCGCCGCATCGACTGCCGCCATGACGTTTAAGGCAGCGGCAATGTCATAGACGTTACGAGCCATCGGCCCAGCCGTGTCGAAGGAGAGGGCGAGCGGGACGATGCCGTCGCGGCTCAGGAGCCCATGGGTGGGTTTGAGGCCGACGATGCCGTTGGCCGACGACGGCGCGCGCACCGATCCGCCTGTATCGGTGCCGATGCCCAGCGGCGCGTAGGCCGCGGCGATGGCAGCCCCGGTCCCCCCCGACGATCCCGCGGGAGAGCGTTCGAGGTTATGGGGGTTGCGGATGGGACCACCGAGCGAACTCATCGGTCCGCCGGAGGCAAACTCGCTCATGTTCAGCTTGGCCAGCACGATGGCGCCGGCGTCGCGCAGCTTCTGCACCAGGAACGCATCGTCGGGCGGCAGCGAGCCGGCCAGCATGAATGAGCCGGCGGTGGTCGGCATATCGGCGGTGTCGACGTTGTCTTTCAGCACGACGGGGATGCCATGCAGCACAGACCGCGGCCCGTCGGCTGCCCGCTCCGCATCGAGCGCCCGAGCGCGTTCCACGGCGCGGGGATTCACGGTCAGTACCGCATTCAGCTGCGGGCCCGCCTGGTCATACGCCTCGATCCGGGTCAGGCTGTGGGTCACGAGCTGCTCGGCATCGAGCGTCCCCGCCTCAAAGGCCGCGTTGAGATCGGCGATCGTCGCTGTCGACAGCGTGGTCGTCGTGTCTTGCCCCCTCGCCGGCTCCACGAGGCCGGCTCCGGCAAACAGATGCAGGCACACCACGAGGAGGAGCCCTCCCCCGCACGCGGCATAATGAGGGGCGAACGTACGGAGGGCATCACGCATGATGAATCGGTTGATCGGTGGGGAATGGGATCCTCTGTGAAGGTAAATAGAAAACGATCCAACATCACGGGGAACGCCGAAGAAGCAGGGCAACCCTATCAATCAGTCATGTCGGCGGCATCGCCTGGATGCGACCGAGCGATCGGTCGCGCGGCGCCTTCTCCCAGCCGGTCATGGATGGACGTGTCCCCGGCGCCGGTTTCTGACGGAATCGGGGCTCCCATTCCATCGGGGTTTGGAGGCCGGACGCCGCTCTGCTTCGCTCCATCAACACCACCGGGATGACCCTCCGCGCCCGCGCCTGCGGCGCGCCTGGAATCCAGGATGGCTGGATGGAAGCAGGCGAACCGCGCCCTTCATACAGATTGCCCGAGCCGCAGAGGATGATCCCGTGCGCCCCGCCAGCCCCCGCATCAGCATCAGCACATCCAAAGGAGCCCCAGCGACCGGCAGCCGCCCGGCTGGCCTATTGAGCAATCGCCCCACGCCCGATCTAGCGATTTCCTGCTGACCAGGTGCTCTCGCCCATTTATGCTTCGGTGCACCGAGCAAAGACGCGGTGGACGGGGGGACGCGTGACCGGAAGCGTCATGGCACCGTACGGCGCGTGCATCGAGCTTGAGGAGTGGACCGACGACAACCAGTTGCACCTGCGACGCTTGCAGGAGCTCGGTCGCGATAAAGCCCCCTTGTGACCTCGTGAAAGAGACGCCCTACCCATGAGCGGCTCCGATTACACGTTTGGCAACCGAACCGTGTCGGTACAGCACCCCGACAAGGTGCTCTTCCCCGACGCGGGCTTCACCAAAAACGACCTGGCGGAGTACTACGCTCGCATTGCCGAGGTCATGCTTCCCCATCTGCAGGACCGCCCGCTGACGCTGCAGCGTTTTCCCGACGGCATCGAGCAAAAGGGGTTCTACCAGAAGAAAGCGCCGGACCATTTTCCCGACTGGATTCGCCGGGTGCCCATTGAGGTCGAGGGACGGGGGACGATCCAACCGCAGGTGCTGTGTGACGATGCGGCCACGCTGGTTTACCTCGTCGACCAGGCCTGCATCACGCCGCACGTCTGGCTGAGCCGCACCAATCAGTTGCACCGCCCGGACAAGATGGTCTTCGACCTGGACCCGCCGAGTGCAGCGTTCGAGCCGGTTCGCTTTGCCGCCCGGGCCATCCGCCAGGCCCTGGAGGATGTGGAGTTGACGTCATTCGTCATGACGACCGGCTCACAGGGCGTTCACGTGGTCGTTCCGCTCGATCAGTCGGCCTCCTTCGACACGGTCCGGCAGTTTGCCCGCGACCTCGCCGAGGCCGTGGCTGCGCGCCACCCCGATCGGCTGACGGCGAAGCTGCGTAAGAAGGAGCGCGAGGGCCGCGTTTTTCTCGACTCCCTCCGTAACGCGTACGCCCAGAACACAGTGGCACCCTATGCAGTCCGCGCGCTGCCGGGCGCTCCCGTGGCTACGCCTCTAGATTGGGACGAGCTCGGCACGGCCGGCCTCCACGCGCAGCGTTACACGCTGGACAACTTGTTTCGGCGCCTGGGGCAGAAGGACGACCCCTGGACAGCCATTGAGCGTCACGCGCAATCGCTGGAGGGACCCCGCCGTCGGCTGGACGCGACGAGTTCAACCTCGTCGTGAATGGCGTCCGCGGGAGCCTCCCTGAAGCAAGACGCCCTGTTGCATCCAACGCTACGACGGTCAGGTGCCTTCTCCGTGTTGGAGCGCGTTCTCAGCCTCAGCGACGCGCCGAATCACATCCACGACCGTGTCGGGAATCACCGAAATCGAATCGATGCACGCCTGCACGAGAAACGCGGCAAACTCCGGATGGTCGCTCGGCGCCTGTCCACAAATCCCAACCGGCCGATCTGCCACGTGTGCGCGGTGAATCAAGTCGGTGATCATCTTCTTCACCGACTGGTTGCGCTCATCAAACAGGTAGGAGAGCCGTTCGGCATCCCGCCCCACGCCCAGCACCAGCTGCGTGAGGTCGTTGGAACCGACGGAAAACCCGTCGAACCGTCGTGCAAAGTCCTCGGCCTGGATGATATTGGATGGAATCTCAGCCATCACGTACACCTCCAGCCCCCTCTTCCCCCGCTCCAGCCCGTTCTCGGCCATCACCTCGAGCACGCGGTCGGCCTCCTCGGGCGTGCGACAAAACGGAATCATAACGATGACATTGTCGAAGCCCATCGTCTCGCGCACGCGCCGGATCGCCTTGCACTCCAGGGCGAATCCGTCCCGGTACGCGTCGCTGTAGTACCGCGAGGCGCCCCGCCATCCGAGCATCGGGTTTTCTTCGTCCGGCTCAAAGGCCTGGCCGCCAATCAGATCGGCGTACTCGTTCGTCTTAAAATCGCTCGTCCGCACGATCACCGGCTCCGGGTACTGCGTGGCTGCGATCGTTGCAATGCCCTCGGCCAGATGATGGACAAAGTACTCGGTCTTGTCCTCGTATCCGCGGGTGAGCCCGGCAATACGCGCCTTCGCTTCCTCATCCTCCAACGTGTGATAGTGGACGAGGGCCATCGGATGGATCTTGATCACGTTGTTGACAATGTACTCCATCCGGGCCAGCCCCACGCCCTGGGTGGGCAGCCGCCACCACTGCATGGCCGCCATCGGGCTGGCGATGTTCATCATGATGCGCGTCTTCGTCTGGGGCAGGTCGTCCAGATCCACGTCTTCTGACTCGAACGCGAGCCGGCCGGCGTAGACGTACCCCTCTTCGCCCTCGGCGCAGGAGAGCGTGATCTCTTGGCCGTTGCGGAGCACCTCCGTCGCGTTGCCCGTCCCTACGATCGCCGGCATGCCCATCTCCCGGCTCACAATGGCCGCGTGCGAGGTGCGCCCGCCGTGGTCGGTGATCACCCCCGCCGCCTTCTTCAGGATCGGCCCCCAGTCCGGATCCGTCATCTCGGTGACCAGAATGGCGCCTTCTTGAAACTGATCAATCTGCTCGGCGCTGTGGATGACGCACACCTCGCCCGTTGCGATGGCGCGGCCAATGCTCAGGCCCGTAACCAGCCGCTTGCCCGTTTCCTTCAGTCGGTAGTGCTGAAGCTGCCCCTCCACCATCTGCGACTGGACGGTCTCGGGCCGCGCCTGCACGATGAACAGCTCTTCGGTTTCGCCGTCGCGGGCCCACTCGATGTCCATCGGCCGCTCGTAGTGCTTCTCGATGATGGCTCCCCAGCGCGCAAGCTGGAGCACTTCGTCGTCGGAGAGGACGTACGCGGCCCGTTCGGCCTCGGTCGTCTCTACGTTCTTCGTGGCGGCCTCGCCCTCGGCGTAGACCATCTTCTGTTCCTTGGCGCCCCGCCGCCTTCCGATGATAGGGACCAGCGACTCATCCTTCAGAAACGGCTTGTAGACGGTATACTGATCGGGGTTGATGGTGCCCTTGACCACGTTCTCGCCCAGCCCCCATGCGGCGTTGATGAGCGCGGCATCCGGAAAACCCGTCTCCGTGTCGATGGTGAACAGCACGCCGGCTTTGTCGGAGCGCACCATCTTCTGCACGCCCACTGACAGCGCCACGTCCATGTGATCGAATCCCTGCTCTTCCCGATAGCTGATGGCCCGGTCGGTAAAGAGCGAGGCGTAGCACTTTTTGCAGGCGGCGAGCAGCGCCTCGGCGCCCCGCACGTTCAGGTAGGTCTCCTGCTGCCCGGCGAAGCTGGCCTCCGGCAGGTCCTCGGCCGTGGCACTGCTCCGCGCGGCCACGTCGATGGCATCCGCGTCATACGCCGCGCTCAGCGTTTGGTAGGCCTCGCGGATAGCCTTCGCCAGGGCCTCCGGCACGGTGCCGCCCTGGATGTGCTTTCGGATCGCGGCGCCCGTCTCGCTCAGTGACTGCTCCCCGTCGTGAAACCGGGCAAGCGCCTGGCGGAGGGGCTCCTCCAACTCGTTGGCCTCCAGGAAGTCCCGATACGCATCGGCGGTCGTCGCAAAGCCGTCCGGGACGCGGACCCCCGCCTCTTTGAGCGCGCCAATCATTTCCCCCAACGACGCGTTTTTTCCGCCAACAACGGCTACGTCGTCGTTCGATAATTCCTCAAAGCGGCGAATATAACCCTGTTCTTGGACAATAGCCGTTTTACTCATGACGTCGTGTGGTTCGGGTGGTGGATGATGGGCGCAGGGTGCGCGGGTTACCGGGCCGTGTATCCGCCGTCGATCACGAGCTCAGCACCGGTTACAAACTTGGACTCATCCGACGCGAGGTAGAGAATGCCATACGCGATATCGTCGGGCGCGCCGACGTGACCCAAGGGGTGCTGTGCAGCGAGCTGGTCCCGGGCCGCCCCCTCGTCGCTCTGCGCCTTGAGGTAATCCTCGATCATGGCGGTTCTGATTGCCCCCGGATGCACCGAGTTGACCCGGATGTTTTCTTCCGCGTAGAGCATGGCGTCGGTTTTGGACATGAGCCGGATCGCCCCCTTCGATGCCCGATACGGGGGCACATCGGGACCTCCCACCAGGCCAGCAATCGATGAGAGGTTGATAATGCTCCCGCCGCCCTGCTGGAGGTAGGGGATCGCGAACTTTGTACACAGAAAGACGCCCTTGGCGTTCACGTTCATCACCTCATCCCACTCGGCCTCATCGAGCTCGTGCGTGGGCTTGTTGGTGCCCAGAATGCCCGCGTTGTTCACGAGCACGTCGATGCCGCCGAAGGTGTCTGCGATGGTGTCGACTACGCGCTGCACCTCGGCTCCCTGACTGACGTCGAGGTGCCAAAACTGCGCGGTGCCGCCGGCCTCGGTGATGGTGGCCACGGCGGCGCGCCCCTCGTCGTCTTTCACGTCGGTGACGGCCACCATAGCCCCTTCGCGCGCGAGCAACTGGGCCGTGGCTCGGCCGATGCCTAAGGCACCGCCCGTCACGATCGCAACCTTTCCTTCGACGCGTCCCATACAATCTGCAGTGTCCGATGTGTGGCTCGTGAATCCGGCGCTTCGACGGCCAGACTCAAACTTGGAGCTCAATCTAGGGAGACGTATGGAAACGGTCTGTAGGGGAAATCCTCTTCTGCGATGTAATCAAATCGAGCACGGGTCCTAAACCGAACGCGCCCCGTGCAATGGGGGCACGGGGCGCTCGGTCGGGCCAAGCCTCTGCACGGGAGAAACCTAGAAGTAGGCCTTCAAGACGTACTGCTGCACCATCCGCTGTGTGTTGAAAAATGAACCGTTGAGCGCGATGGCGCTGCGCATGACATCGACGTAACCCGACCGGTCGTTGTAATACTTTGGGACAATGACGTGGCGGAGCTTGCCGTACATCGAGGTGGCATCATCCGTCCGGTTGGACGTCTCAGGATCGGTGGTTCCGATAGCCCATCCGGTCGTCCCCTCGATCCAGCCTTCCAGCCACCATCCATCGAGGATGCTGAGGTGCGGTACGCCATTGAGCGCGGCCTTCATGCCGCTCGTGCCAGAGGCCTCATTGGGCGGCTTCGGTGTGTTGAGCCACACGTCCGAGCCGGACACCATGAGCCGCGTGGTCCGCTTGTTGTAATCCGGGATGTAAGCAATTCGGACGTTGTTGCCCAGGGCGTCCTTCGCGTTGAAGATGCGCTGAATGATGCGTTTGCCTTCTTCATCGCGTGGGTGCGCTTTGCCGGCATAGATGATTTGCAGCGGCCCGGACCGCTCCGCGATCATCCGAAGCCGGTCCAGATCGCTGATCAGCAGGTCGGCGCGCTTGTAGGGCGTCATGCGCCGCGCAAAGCCGATGGTGAACACGTTGGGATCGAAACGCTGACCGGTGGTGCGCTCGACTTCGTCGACGAGGGCTTCCTTGGCGGTTTGGTGGGCTTCCCAAATCTTTTCGCGCGGGATCTTCAGCGCGTACCGGAGGCTGAAGTTGTCCTCCTCCCATCCGGGCACGTGCTCGTCAAACAGTGCCCGGAACGGCTCGGCGACCCACGAGCTCGCATGAACGCCGTTCGTAATGGAGTCAACGGGGTAGTCGCCAAACATGAGCCGAGAGACCTCCCCGTGCTTCTTGGCGACCCCGTTCACGTAGTTGCTCAAGTTGAGCGCGAGGTACGTCATGTTAAGCCGATTATCGCTCCCCTGCGTGACTTCGTGGAGGTCCTGAAGCTCGCCATTCATGCCAAGAATGCGGCGCAGCGTCTCCATGCTATAGGGATCTTCGGCATCCACGAACTGCTCCGAGGACCGGTCGAGCACCCGCTCAACCAGATCCAACGAGAATTTGTCGTGCCCGGCCGGGACGGGCGTGTGCGTGGTGAACACGCATTGCTCCCGGACGGTCTCGATGTCTTGACGCGTGATCGCCTCCCGCTCGTGCTGCGTGGCCGAGCGGTCGAGCAGCGCCAGCGTGAGGAGACTGGCGTGCCCCTCGTTCATGTGGAACCGCTGCACCTGATCGTAGCCGAGGGCGTGCAACATCTGCACGCCCCCGATACCGAGCACGGTTTCCTGACATAGCCGATAGTGGTCATCCCCGCCATAAAGCGTGCCGGTAAGCTGGCGGTCCCATTCGGTGTTCTCCGGGAGGTCCGTATCGAGGAAAAAGACGGGAACCGTATGCCCGGTCAGCCCCTCCACATCGAAACGCCAGGCGCGCACCTGCACCGCCCGCCCTTCGATCTGTACCGTGGTACGCTCGGGCTGCTCGACCAAATAATCCGACGGATTCCAATCGATGGGCGTCTCGGTTTGCCAGCCGCTCTCATCGAGGTGCTGGGTAAAATAGCCGTTGCGATACAAGAGCGACACGGCCACCATGGGCAGTTCGAGGTCCGCTGCCGAGCGAATGGTATCTCCTGCGAGTGCTCCAAGCCCGCCGCTGTAGGTCGGCATGTCAGGCTCTAGCGCAATCTCCATCGAAAAGTAAGCAACGGAAGGCGATGCGGTCTCCATAAAACGATCCTGTATTCAAATGGGTGGAAACGAACTCGGCCCGCCTATTTGGAAGCACGTGGGGGCGCCTTGAGGCAGCTGAGTAGTAAACGCAACAGGTATCTATGAACCCTTCGACGACGAGTTTCTGAAAAAGTGGCGCTGCATCGAATATCTTTCGCCCCCGTTCCAAGTGCGCCCGGGCTGCACAGACTATACGTTCACGGCTCGGCCGCGTGCAGGCGGCTTGGTATCCGCGCCCTACCGGAAGAGGTCGGGGGTTTCGTTCCGCGGGCAGCTTTCTGAATCCGTCTGCTGCTGGAAACGTTCATCGTGGGCGCGTTCGGCGAACGATACCGATAGACTCCGGTGGACAGCATACTGTGGGCAGCATAATAAAGGACCGTGTGCTCAGGCACGGGGGCTCCTGCTGGATTAAAAGGCTTCGAGCAGCGTGATGTAGAGCGCGCCCCCCGCCGGGCTCACGGCATAGTCGATCCGGCCGTGGACCCCTTCGTCGTTCAGGCGAAGCCGGAGCCCCGCTCCGAGGGCATACTTGGGGTCGCCTAAGGAGAACGCATCGAGTCGTGGCGCCACTTGGCCGATGTTGGCAAAGGCCGCCGCCTTGAAGCGCCACACCAGTGGTAAACGGTACGCCGCCTGGAGCGCAGCAAAGAGCCGATCGCGGTAGCGCCCTTCCCGGTAGCCGCGCATGAGATCTTCGCCCCCGAGGAGCGGAAGCAGTGGAAAGGGCGCCGTACCCGCCACCGCCTCCACGTATCCTTGCGCGGCCAGCACGTGCGTTCCAGCCACCGGCACGTACGTCCGAGCATCCGCCGTGAGCCGCCCAAACGCGTGCCAGTCCTCCGCCGAGGCCGCATGCATCATGCCGGCCACCTCAACAAATCGACCCTGCCGTGGATAGTAGAGGTTGTCGCGCCCGTCCCATGTCGACCGCAGCCCGAGGCCGAGGGTTGTTGCGCCGGTACGCCCGACAATCGGTTGCGCGTCCAGCAGTTGCCCGTCTGCCACGTCGGTTACCTCTTCCGTCCGGACGCGCACCTCGGGGCCGATCCGCCACCCGGGCTGAATGGCCCGCTGCAGTTGCGCCTGGACGTCGGCAATGCGCGCCGTGTACTCTTCCTCCTGTGCCGCCGGCACGCCGGGGCCGATGCCGTAAAAGACGTTGGGGTACCGACTGGCCCACAGTTCGCTATCGAGACGCCAGCGTCCCTGCTGCCAATAGAATTCGGGCAGGATTTGCACGTAGAATTGCCGCCGCTGCGTGTAGATCGCGGCGCCCTGAAGGCCCGATGTCGGACTTTGCGGGTCGAGCTTTGTGTAGTAGCCCAGGACGAGCCCGCCCGCAATCTTGGTTTCAGGCGTGTAAAACATATTGGGGAGGACGAGCACGCTGCTCGCTGTGGAGTCGGCCCCGCTGGAGTCGGGCGCCGGCTGCGCGGCGGCGGGCGCGGCCCCTCCAAGCAGGAGCACGACCACCGCCACCGCCCATGCCGCGCGGCCACGAACCCACTGCCATACAGGAGCCGGCTGATCCATACAACGTCCCATCAATGCAGAAGCAGCGGGTGTGTGCGAGATCCTAATCGTCCGACGACTCCGGCGTCACCCGGGCCACCAGTACCGGACAGGGGGCACGGCGGACCACACGCGCAGTCACACTACCCAACAGAAAGCTCTCCAGCCCCGATAGACCGTGCGACGCGATCATGATCAGGTCGCTCTCCAGCGCCTGGGCCTGCTCGACGATGACGGCGGCCGCATGGCCCTCCTCCACGTGCGACGTCACCGAAACGGCGTCGTCGGAGGCCGTCTCAGCAAGACGGACCAGCTGCTCCTTGGCGCGATCGGTGGGGTCGGGCACGAGGTCGTGAATGGTGACGGCCCCAACGAGCGGAGCCGGCATCGGTAGCGGCTCAACGACATGGAGCAGGTCCACCTGCGCGCTATACGTCGAAGCCACATTGAGCGCGGCGTGGAACAGCGGCACGGTGTACTCCGAGAGGTCCACCGGCACCAGCATGTGGTCGATGACCGGAGGGGGCGGCACGACGTCCGCCTCGCTCCGCACGGTCATCACCGAGCAGGAGGCTTGCCGCACGACCTCTTCGGTGACGCTGCCCAGCACAAACCGCTTCACGCCGCGTCGCCCGTGCGTGCCCATCACGATGAGGTCGGCCTCATGGTCTTCAGCGTAATCAATAATGACGGGTCCGGGCGCGATGCCGCGGTCGTGCGCCAGTTCGATGTCAAGATCCGTGGCACGGCCCTCTTCGACGAGCGCCTCCATCAGATCCCGCGCGCGGTCTTCCATCTCCTTGAACATCGAGTCCTCGCCCGCCCCCACCGAAAAGGCCGATCGCACCGGATCCTCCCCAAGGCTGGGCGCGACGTTCAAGAGGTGCAGTTGGGCGTCGTGACGCCGCGCCATACGAACGGCATGCGCAAAGGCGCCTTTCGCGGACGGCGAAAAGTCGGTGGGATGAACAATCGTGTTGACGGTGAACATGCGCGGAGGGCGTTGATGAGTACACTGCGATTTACTCGGAATGGGGGCCAGCGCCGTCCTCTCGAACCGCGGCTGACGAGACGAGGGCCTTCCCAAAGCTTTTGACCGTAAAGACCGGACAGGGCGCCATGCGGACGACCTTTTCTGCCACGCTGCCGATCAGCAGCCGCTTGATGCCCGTGCGGCCATGCGTGGCGATGGTCACCAAATCGGCCGGTTCGTCGTTGAGTATGTCCAGAATCACCTCAACCGGGTGACCACGCCGCACCGACACCGTCGCGTCCACGCCTGCTTCTTGGGCGGCATCGGCATACCGCGTCATCGCCTCGTGCACGCGGCGCTCCACGGCCTCCTCATCCGGCGCTTGGTCTTCGAGCCCGTAGGCCTGGGGAAAATTGGACGACTCGATGACGTGGAGCAGGTCAAGATGGGCACCGTAGGTTGCCCCAATGGCCCGCGCATGAGCAAACAGCGCATCGCTGTGATCGGAGAGCCCGAGCGGCACTAGAATCCGGTTGACATCACGATCCGGCGCCGGCTGCTTGTTACCGCACACGGTGAGCACCGGACACACGCTTCGGCGGACGACTTCTTCGGCGACGCTGCCCATCAGCAACCGGTCCATCCCGCGCCGCCCGTGCGTGCCCATGACGACAAGGTCGATACCCTGACCGTCCGCGTACGTGAGGATGCCTTCGGCTGCCGATTCGTTTGTACGCTGAGCGTGATGGACGCGGTCGTCCGTCGGCTCGTCGGGCCCCGATGTTATAGGCGCATGGAGTTGTTCGAGGATGTCTTCCTCAGTGATCTCCACAAACGCCGCGAGATCCTCCAGGCCGCTCGTCTCAACCACGTGGAGAACATGCAATTCGGCGTCGAATTGCTCGGCTAAAAAGGCGGCGTGGGCGTGTGCATACTCAGCACAGGTCGAGCCGTCGGTAGGAAACAAAATGGAGTTAACCTGCAGCATGGCGGATGGACGATCCGTGGATGAGGGTGAGCGGAAGCCGAGACCGTCTGCTCAGGGCGTCGCCGCCTCGGCCTCTGCCGAGGCGTGAAGGAGCGACTTGCCAAAGGCTTTGACGGTCAACACGGGAGCAGCCACATGGCGGACGACCTTCTCAGCCACACTGCCCATTAAGAAATGCTCCAGCCCCGTGAGACCGTGCGTCGACATGACGACGAGGTCGCTTTGGTTGGTGTCGGCGAACTTCGTGATCTTGCGGGCGGCCCGGCCATCGACCACATGCATCGCTGCCTGGGTTCCCGTCGCCCCGTCAACGTCCTCCCAGAGAGCCTGCAGCCGCTCCCGCACCTTCTCCTCAATGTCAGGTTGCACGTCATAGATGGACCGGACGCCACCGACGTAGAAGGCCGGATGGAGATTCTCTTCGATCACGTGGAGCAGATCCAGCCGGGCGCTGTAGAGCCGGGCGAGTTCATTGGCGTGCCGGAGCGCATCCGCGGCGAAGTCGGAGAAGTCGATCGGAACGAGAATGCGGTCAATGGTCGGCAACGCGTTGCCATCCTCTTCCTTTCGCACCGTCATCACGGGCCGATTGGCGTGGCGGACGACCTCTTCGGCGACGCTGCCCATCAGCAACCGCCGTACGCCGCGGCGCCCGTGGGTGCCCATGATAATGAGGTCGGCGTCCTGATCGGAAGCGTACCCGAGAATAGCCGGGGCCGCCGCCACGTCGCGCCGCACCTCGGCCTCGAACGTGACGTCGGCAAAACGCTCGGTCAGCGGCGTGTCGTCGGCGTCCACCTGGAGCCGCTCGCGGATCTGGGCATCGCGCGAGGGCTCCGTCCCCGGCGTGACTGCGTTGAACGGGTCCTCGTGCAGCACGTCGGCATACACGAGGTGGAGCGTGGCGCCCGTGTGCTGCGCGAGCCCGATGGCATATCGCAGAGCCTGATCCGAAACGGCCGAAAAATCACGCGCGAGGACGATGTGATCGAGTTGGAGCATGATTGCTTGCCAGAAGATGAAAGGATGTCGTTAAAGACGTCTGTCGCCGGGAATTCGACAGACGGTGTCGGAGTGCTGGACCGTCAAACTAGGCACGCGGCGCCCCGCCATCTATCCGCGAACCTAGGTTTTTTCGGTAAGGGAGATCCCCACACTCAGACGGCTACCGGGCCGTGTATCCCCCATCGACCGTCAGCGTGTGCCCGGTGACGAAGGACGCTTCGTCGGAGCAGAGCCAGCGGACGGCGTTCGCGATTTCCTGCGGCTCGGCGAAGCGCTTCATGGGATGCGCCTCGACGGCTTCGCGTCGCCGCTCGGGATGGATCAGCGCCCCCGTTTGCATCTGCAAATCGGTCTCGACGAAGGACGGGCACACGGCGTTCACCCGAATGCCGTGCTCGGCATAATCCAACGCCGCCGCCTTGGTGAGTCCGACCACGCCGTGGTCGGCCGCGACGCGCGCCGGGGCCTTCATGAGGGCCACCTGCCCCAGTACGGACGCCATGTTGACGATCGAACCGCCGCGCTCCTGCATGTGATGGAGCTCGTGCTTCATGCAGAGCCAGACGCCGCGCAGGTTAATGCCCATCACCCGATCCCAGTCAGGCACCTGGTAATCGGCGGTTTGCCCGCGTCCCCCCGCGATCCCGGCGATGTTGCACGCACAGTCGATCGGCCCGAGTGTCTCAGCGACCTCTTCGATGAGCGCGGCCACGGCATCGGTGTCGGAGACGTCCACCCGGACGGCGAGGGCCGTGCCCCCCTGCTCTTCGATGTGTGCGGCCGTCTCTTTTCCGGAGGCCTCGTCGAGGTCGGCGACCGCGACGTGCGCGCCCGCTGCGGCTAATGTTTCGGCTGTGGCGCGTCCGATGCCGGCTCCTCCGCCGGTAACGAGCGCCACCTTTCCGTTGAGTGGAGTCATTCAGCTATGCTGGGTACGGTGGGGGTATGAGCGGGAACAGATCCTGTGACTCGTAGATCACGAAGCGACGCCATAAAATCAACTTATCCCGACGGGCACGCTTCACCGGTCGGCTTCATCGGTGGGATGCGGCGCTTGCGCGGCGAACCGGAGCACGGCCGCCGCCCCGCGCAAGCGAGGGCCTTCCTGCAGCATGACATCGGCCGGCGCGCAGCGTTCGATGGACCAGTTGGCAAACGCCGACCGCACTTCGGCGGCCGGTACCATCCGGTCGGCCGCACTCGGCCCGATCCGGGCAAAGTCGCCCGTGAGGTGGTCCGGGCGGAACCACTCGGCGAACACCCAGCCGCCCGGGCGCACGATCTGCTGCAGAAGCCGGTAGAGGCGGGGCCGCTCGCCGGGGAGAAGCTGCAGGAAGGTGACGAGCGCGACCTCCCACCGGCGTGCCGGCCCCCACGTCCGGACGTCGGCCTGGATCACCTCCAGCGCCACAGTTCGGGTCGTCGCCAACTGCTCGGCGTGCTGGAGTGCCGTGGGTGCAAAGTCGACCGCCGTCCCGCTGCAATCGCGCGTCTCGGCCAAAAAGATCAGATTGCGTCCTTCGCCCGCGCCGAGTTCCACCACGTCCGCGCCGGGAGGCACCCGATCCGCCACGGTGGCCACGAACGTATTAGGGGCCGTTCCAAAGAGGTGCTCCTCGCGCTCGTACCGCACCTCCCAAAATGCTGGTTGACTGCTTTCGCGCATCACCGAGGCTGGCGTCCAGGGGGGATCGATTCGGTCCTCCTGCTGGGGCGGCCCCTTGAAAGCGGCCCGTCGCCTCTACGTGCACGGCGTCGCAAATGTCCCTCTTTTCCGAAATGGGCTTCGTGATGCGCCCATTCGATGAGGCATCGACTGCCTGAACGGGGAGGCCGTGGGCAGCCAAGGGCGCTTCGAGGAGTTTCTGCTTATCGACCGGCCGTACGGCGCGCCGGGATGAATTCACGACCGGCATGGATGAGGCCCGAACCCGCTTTCACCGGTCCATGCGCCCCCAGACGGCGTGTGGCGGAACCGGAGCCTAAGCATGCGGTTGAGGTCGGGCTCTGATCACTGCCGCGTGATGTCACCCATGTCCTCTCTCCTCATTCTCCGTCTGGAAGGGCTCGGCGTCCTCGCTGCCGCCATTGCCCTGTATGCCTCGTTCAACGCCTCGTGGTGGCTCTTCGCTGCCCTCCTACTCGCCCCTGACGTTTTTATGATCGGCTACCTGTCCGGACCGCGTCTCGGCGCCCTGCTCTACAACGTGGGGCACACATACGTCACACCGCTGGGGCTCGGAGCCTTGGCGTACGCCTTGGGCGCACCGCTACTCGGCAGCATTGCCGTCATCTGGACAGCTCACATTGGCATGGACCGGACGCTGGGCTACGGACTCAAGCAGCCAAGCAGCTTCCACGACACGCACCTCAGCCGGCCGGACGGGCCGTCTCCACAAGGCCGCCCCGCCCCCGTACCGTGACGCCTGAATCCGTGTAAGGCCTTGGGGGCCGCACACGGCGGCGAGTTCGTCGCGTATCACGTAGTGGCAGGCTGCGACTCGGCGTGCCAACATGACCCGCACGATCACACACGGCTCGGAAGGTGCTCCGCCTCCTCCCTGGTCCACGGCAATCCTCATCCTGCTCGTGCCCTGTGCGCTGACGCATTTTGCGCGGGGACGCGCTGAGGGCTATTTGGGACTCCGCTCAATCACGCTCGGCCACGGAGGCCAACAAGACTTCTTCGGGCATCCCATCTTCGCTCACCGCCTCAGCTGAGGGCGCGTAGAGATCGGCGCCGGTGTGATAGGGCAGCCGAATCGCCGCCAACACGCCGGGCCTTCTTTCAACGGGTCGCACGTCCAGCTGGGCTTCGTCCCCATACAGCCCCTTCAGACGCGCCCGCACGTTCTGTAGCCCGGTGCCTGGGGCGTAATCCGCTCCTTCGAAGCCCGGCCCATTGTCCCATACGGTGAGAACGAGGTAGTCCTCGTCTCTTCGCCCATTGATTTCAATGCGGCCAGTACCGCGGACCTGCCCGGCCCCGTGTTTGATCGCATTCTCGGCAAGAGGCTGCAAAATGAGATAGGGAACGCGGGCGTCCTGGATGGCTTCCGGGACGTCCATGGACACTTCCAGCTCACCCTGGAAGCGGATCTGCTGGATCTCCAGGTAGTCGCGCAGCACGTCGAGCTCTTCGGCAAGCGGAATCTCCTGGGGCACGTCCTCGTCGAGCACGCGGCGCAGCAGTTCACTCAGCCGGGCAATCATGCGGCGCACGCCCTGCGGATCGCGCCCTACGAGCGTGCTGACGGCATGGAGCGTGTTGAAGAGAAAGTGGGGATTCAACTGCATGCGGAGTGCATCGAGCTGGGCCTCCGCGAGCTGTTTCTCGAGTTTGCGCGTCCGCGCCTGAAGCCGCTCGGCCTCTTCCTGCCGCTCTTTCTTCTGCAGGTAGTAGTCGCGCGCGAAGCCCGCGGCCAGCACGACGATGTAGACGACCAGTTCGTTGACGAACCAGAGCCCCGTGATGATGCGCATGACATTGAACGCTGCAGCGGGGGCGTCCGGAAACAGCAGGCTGTGCAACAGTGCATCGCTCACGTCCACCAGGATCGCCACGCCGACCGCGACGACCGCGTGGATCACAACGTTGCGCACCACCCGCGCCCGCTCCAGCGGCAACGTGCGCGCCAGCCAGAATACGAGGGGGGTGAGCAAAATCCAAAATGCGTACTCGAACAACTCGCGGCCCAGTTCCATGGGAAACCGCGACCACTCGACGCTGCCGCCGCCTCGCGGGGCCAGCACGCTGTTGACGGCCGTGAAGAGCGCCACGGTCGTCCACGCCCCGATGATAAGCGTCCATTCGAGGCGGCTCGGCCAGTTGGAGGTCGATGATTCCGTCATGCTGCGTTCAAGGGTTGTTGGTGCTGGTGCGTGCTCCCGCTCGGTGGTCGACAGCGAAGCCGGTGGCATGGGCCATGGGGGTACTCACGGCACAAGGAATTTGATGCACATCGGCTCGGGGACCGCAGCGGTGTGCCCTGTGAACGAGAGCGCGCCCGTCGCCGGATCAATGCGGTAGACGGTGAGGCGGTCGGCG
The DNA here is from genome assembly GCA_009908415.1 of Bacteroidota bacterium. GTDB lineage: Bacteria > Bacteroidota > Rhodothermia > Rhodothermales > Salinibacteraceae > JAAAPH01. Next base: position 1,420 of record JAAAPH010000335.1, on the reverse strand, counting down.
TGGCGATTAGCTGCCAGCAGGTACCGCCCCGACGGATCGATGGCGAAGTTGCGCGGCCAGTCGATGGCTTCGGCCTGCCGGCCCACCAACGTGAGCCGCCCCGTTTCGGGATCGATGGCATACGCGACGATGCTGTCGGCATCGCCCCGGTTCGAGGCATACAGGAATCTGCCTGACGGATGCACGTGGATGTCCGCGCTTTTATTGGCCCCTTCGAAGTCGCCAGGCAGCGTGGATACCGTTTGCTGCTCCACCATCTGCCCCGCCTCCGCATCATACGCGTAGGCGGTCACCGTGCCATCGAGCTCCCCCACGACGTAGACGTACGCGCCAGACGGATGAACATCCAGATGCCGCGGCCCGCTGCCCGGCGCGGTTTCGACGACGCGCACCGCCTGCTCGTCGAGGCGGCCGCGCTCGGTATCGAGCGGGTAGATGCGAACCTGATCGATCCCAAGGTCGGAAGCGAACGCAAATCGATTCTGCGGACCGACGTTGATATAGTGCGCATGGGGCCCTTCCTGCCGGTCCGGGTTGGGGCCGGAGCCGGTATGCTGAACGACTTGGGTCGGCTCTCCGAGTGAACCGTCGGCCTGCACCGGCAAGACGGCCACCGTACCGCTCACGTAGTTCGCCACCAGCACCCACTGCCCCGTCTCATCGATGCTGATGTAGCAGGGCGACTGACCGCCCGCCGGCACCGTGTTGAGCAGGGTCAGTGCCCCGGTCGCCTCATCCACCCGGAAGGCGCTGACAGAAGACGAATCGGCCGTTTGGTTGACGCTGTAGAGGTACTGCCCACCCGGCGCGAGCGCCAGATACGACGGGTTGGGCGTCTCCGTCACGGGCTGAGGCGCCGAGATCGCCCCCGTGGTCGTATCGAAGTCGAGCCGGTAGATGCCGCGCCCGCCGCCTTCGCTGCTCGTCCACGTCCCCACGTACATGCGGAGCGGCGCGTCCGGCGCGTCCGGAGACTGACGGCAGCCTCCGAGGAGGGTCAGGAGCGCCAGCAAGGTGATCGCTAGCCGCCCGGGGCAGGAAAAGGCCCAGGAAAAGGCCAACGACGAAAGCCTACGCCTCACGCATCGCATGGTCATAGAGAAGATGTTTGTGGACAAGGTGTGTAAACGGAGACCCGCCGTGCCTCACAGTGTCTTGTCAATTTATTCCAATAACGGAATGGTTGACGAGGTGACATGCTCCCAGAGGCATCTCCGAGGCCAGCGTCCCAAAGCCGGATTGTCGACCGTCACAGTCGAGCAGGCGGTAGCGTCTCACCCGAGGAGCGCGAAGGCCTGCCTCATGGCGGCTGCGGTAACAGCCACGGCCCGCTCCGCAGGCAGGCGGTTCACGCGTTCATTGAACGGCTCGGCCCGGGCGGGTCCGGTGTAGCCGATGCGGTCGAGCCCCTCCAGAAAAG
>JAAAPH010000396.1 GCA_009908415.1 Bacteroidota bacterium | reverse complement strand
GCTGCTCACCGTCGTGCCATGGAGCGCCGCGGGCCCCTCGATGGCCAAGCCATCGTCGAACTCGTCAACGTCGGCGCCGAGCGCTTGGAGGTTCTGGGCCATGGCGTCGAGGCGGTCCGTCTCCTTCACCCGCAGCTCGGCGGCATCGCGGATTTCGGTGCGCCCCGCAGCGCAGGCCGCCGCCACGGCGAGCACGGGGATCTCGTCGATCAGGTTTGGGATCTGCGCACCGTCCACGCGGGTGGCGTGCAGGTCGGTGCCGCGCACGGTCACGTCGGCAATCGGCTCGCCGCCTTCCATGCGCTCGTTGGCGACCGCGATGTCGGCGCCCATGGTGCGGAGCACGTTCAGCAGCGCATTGCGCGATGGGTTCATGCCAACACCGTCCAGGCGAATGTCACTGCCGGGTACGATGGAGCCCGCCACGAGAAAGAACGCCGCCGCCGAGAAGTCGCCGGGCACGTGCCAGGTGCGCGCCGGGACGCGATGCCCGGGCTCGACCGTCAGGTGCCGCACTCCGTCGACGGTTTCTACATCCAGCCCCAGCATGCGCTCGGTGTGGTCGCGGGAGGGAGTCGGCTCGATCACCGTCGTTGGGCCCTCGGCGAAGAGGCCAGCGAGCAGCACGCACGACTTCACCTGGGCCGAGGCGATCGGCAGGCGGTACGTCATGCCATGGAGCGCGCTGCCGCCGGTGATTCGAATCGGCGCGTGCCCGTCGGTGAGCGCGACCTCCGCCCCCATCTCGCGGAGCGGGTCCGCAATGCGGGCCATGGGGCGGCTCCGGAGCGAGGCGTCGCCGGTCAGCACGCTGTCGAACGGCTGCCCGGCGAGGATGCCCGAGAGCAGGCGCATCGTCGTGCCCGAGTTGCCGCAGTCCAGCGGCGCGTCCGGCGCAGACAGGCCCTCCAGCCCGTGCCCTTCAATGTGCACCGTGGCGCCCTCGTGCTCGGACGCGACGCCCAGTTGGTGCAAGCAGTCCAACGTAGATTGCGGGTCGGCCGATGATGGATAGTTTTCGATGCGAGACGGCCCATCGGCCAGGGCGGAGAGCAGCGCGGTGCGGTGGCCGACCGACTTGTCGGCAGGAAGCGATACGGAGCCGTGCAGGCGCTCGGCGCGGGATACGGTTTGGTCCATGAAGAGGAGGGGTGGAAGGTTGTGGGTTGGGACGTTGAAGGTTGGGACGTTGAAGGTTGGGACGTTGAAGGTTGGGACGTTGAAGGTTGGGACGTTGAAGGTTTGGGGGATGGATCAGTGCGTTCTCCGACTCTCCGATTCTCCGTTTCCCCGATTCCCGGTCTCCCCACGCCCTGCCGATTACCAGAGCGGCGTTTGACGGGTGGGGTCGAGGGGAAAGTCGTCGAGCACATCGCGGAGGAGGGACTGCTTCTCGTCGAAGGGGAGGAAGGCGTAGCGGAAGCCGTTGAGCGCGATCTCTCGGAGCTCGGCGACGCTGATGTCGCAGTGCTGATGCACCCGCCACAGCTCCTCGGTCACCGACGTGCGGCTGAAGAGCCGGTTGTCCGTGTTGACCGTGACGGGGACGTTGGCATGCACATACTCCGTGATCGGGTGCGCCTCCAGGCTGTCCACGACGTGCGTCTGCACGTTGCTCGTCGGGCAGATTTCGAGCGGGATGCGGTGGTCGGCAAAATACTGCATCAGGTCTGGGTCCTGACGCAGTGAGATGCCGTGCCCGATGCGGTGCGCGCCGCAGTAGAAGAGGGCCTGTCGAATGGAGTCGGGGCCCCACGATTCGCCGGCGTGGATGGTGATGTTGAGCAAGTGATTGCGGGCGTGGTAGAACGCCGAGAGGTGTTGTTTCGCCGGATTGCCGGCCTCGCCCCCGGCCAGGTCGAAGGCCACGATGCCCCGATGGCGATACGCCGTGGCCAGCTCGGCCTGCCGGAGGGATGCGCTCTCGAACCGGTCGCGCAGCCCGCAGATGATAAGCGACGTGGTGATGCCAAAGTCGTCCTCGGCCCGCGCCAAGCCGTCGAGGACGGCGTCGTTCACCGCTTCCAGCGACAGGCCCTCCTCGGTGTGGAGGATCGGTCCGTAGCGGACCTCCAGGTAGCGCACGTTCTCGGCGGCATTGTCCTCGGCCAGTTCGTAGGCGATGCGCGCGAGCGCCTCTTTCGTCTGCATGAGTGGAATCGTGTACCGAAACCAGGCCAGGTACGCCTCCAGCGTTTCGGAGGCGTCGATGTCGAGCAGGATGTCGCGAAGGCCATCCACGCTGTCGGCCGGCAGCAGGTTGGTTTTGCCCTGGCGGCGCGCGAGGTCGAGCATCGTCTCCAGGCGCAGCGAGCCGTCGAGGTGGCAATGCAGTTCAGCCTTCGGCCACGCGTGGACATCGTCGCGGGATAGCGTCTTTGGAGGCGCGGCAGGAGCGGTACGGAGCATGGGGAACGAGGAGGTTAAAAGAGAGCGACTGCCCGGGCACGGAACGCCCAAGTTCGCGTTAATTCACAGCGGGCAGTTGAAATTGGCAGCCGCGCTGTTAAAATGGAATGAAGCACACGTTGTCGGGAAGGGCAGGGCGGCCACCCCGCTGTCTGTCCCGTTCTTGGAAGCATCGGAAGCGCGAGGAGATCCGCCATGAAATCAGAATACACACTCGCCGTCGCGGTATGGGTACTCTCTACGCTACTGTGGGTCGGTTGTTACGACACGAGCGGGGAGGACCCCGTGCAACTTGCCGTGACGAACGCGCAGACGCACCAGGTGGGCGACACGTTCTGGGTCGACGTGCAACTGGACGGCGTAGACGCGGCCGCTGCGCCGCTCACCTCCGTCAACTTCACGCTCCATTACACCAACAGCCACGTGCGTCTGCTGCAGCATGAGCCGGGCGCGCTGGCGGTGTCCGCAAAAGACTATCAGGCGGCAAACTACCCGTCCAATGCAGAGATTGACGTCGGCGTTTCTGTCGACTCAGCCCGGCTCGGCGACGCCGCCCCGACCCTGGCGCGCTTCCAGTTTCGGGCCGATGACGTGACGACCGATGAGGCGCCGGCCTACCTCTCGTTTTCGGACATCACCGCCTACGACGCCGCCGGCAATCAGCTCGTCTTCGACGGCCCGCCGGCCCGGTTGGCTATCCGTCCCACCCCGGGGACGGAGCGCACGGCCGAGCTTCAGCTCTTCACCCAACACGCCGTGCAAAATGAGCTGACCGTGAAGCGCGTCACGCTCGACCAGCCCGGCTGGATCGTGGTGCGCCCGACGGACAGTGACGCCGAGCCCCCGCCCATCGTGGCGCAGACCTGGGTGGAGGCCGGTACGCATGAGAACGTCACCATCATGCTGGACGATGCGTTCGGGCTGGCGGAGAAAACCATCGCCCGGCTGGAAGCGACGCTGCATCGTGACACGGGAGCGCCGAAGCAATTCGAGTACGGTGGACCCGACACGCCCGACCCGCCCGTTCGGCGTGCGGGCACGCCCGTGACGACATCGTTCTTCGCGCAGTACACCGCCTCGGCGCCGCAATCCAGCATCACGGTGCAGAATCAGCAGTTGACCCGTCGGACGCTGCTCGTCGAGGAGGTGGTGGTCAGTGAGCCGGCCGACCTCGTCATCCATCGAGGCCGCCGGGACCGCCCCTTCATCCCGGGCATTATCGGCAAGACGCGCGTGGAGCCGGGCACCAACCGAAACGTCGAGGTTCCTATCTACGAGGAGGCGACCATCGCTTGCGGGGAGACGCTATGGCCGATGCTACACGTCCGCAGCCAGTCCAGCGATCAACCCTACGAGATCGATCATCCGCTGATCACGCGACCGGCTACCATTTTGTGTGAGTAGGCAGGCCGCTGCAATTGGACTGATACACACCCGAGCGGGAGGAACTGCGTTGCGACAAGCTCCGTTTGGGAAAGACGCGCTGAGAGCGAAAGACTTCCCGGCTTTTTGCCGGAATTTCCTTGTGACCCTCTCCTGCGCTTCCTTTTTTGTACTACACCACGAGGTGGGGCACTTCCACGCGAGAAGGCACGCCACCGACACTTGATTTATCAGAGGTGACTGACTATGGGCACGCCTGGACCCTTCGAAATTATCCTTATCTTTCTCGTCGTCCTCCTCATTTTTGGGGCGAAGCGCATTCCGGAGATTGCGCGCGGCATCGGGAAAGGCATCCGCGAGTTCAAGGATGCGACTAGTGAAATCTCCCGCGAGTTCGACATGGACGACAACCGCCAGCGGCATCAGCAGATCAACCAGCCGCGCCAGCCGCAACAGGGCGCGCCCCAGGCCCGCACCAGCGCCGGCCCGTCGGCCGCCGATGAGGCCCCGCCGCAGCCGGCCAAGGCGAACAACCCGGGCGACGAATCGGAGAGCGCCCGCGAGCAGCAAGCCTCCTAAAGCCTCTTCGTTCTAGGATCCTGCGCGTAGGCTTCGCAGACCCCCACCGGGCGCCCGCAGCACGCTGCGGGGCGCCTGTTCGCCACGCACGAAGCAGACCTTAGCAGCGCGTATCAGCATGGAATACAAAACCTTTGCGGAAGCTCACCAGGCGTTGGACCAGGGGGAGACCAGTTGCGAAGCACTGGTCTCTTCTTTTTTGGAGCGCATCGAGGCGAAAAACGAGGAGCTCAACGCGTTTATTGAGGTCGACCGCGATGGGGCGCTCAACCACGCGCGCTACCTCGACAGCCAGCGCGAGCGTGGCAACGCCCGTCCGCTGGCCGGTCTCATCCTGGGCGTCAAAGACACGATCTGCATCCGCAACCAGACGGTGACGTGTGGCTCACGCATGCTGGCCGACTTCACGTCGCTCTACGACGCGACGGCCATCCAGCGGCTCCGCGACGCCGGCGCCATCTTCATCGGCAAGACGAACTGCGACGAGTTTGCGATGGGCTCGTCGAACGAGAACTCCCACTTCGGGCCGGTCCGCAACCCAGCCGATCCCGGCCGCGTGCCCGGCGGGTCGTCGGGCGGGTCGGCAGCTGCCGTGGCGGCCGGTTTCTGTCACGCCGCGCTTGGCACCGATACGGGCGGCTCGGTGCGTCAGCCGGCTGCGCACTGCGGGGTCGTCGGGCTCAAGCCCACGTAC
>JAAAPH010000050.1 GCA_009908415.1 Bacteroidota bacterium | reverse complement strand
CGATGCGATAGAGACCGTCCGCCCGCTCGCAAACGCGCTCCGGAAGGCGTGCTACGTCGAGCCTGAGGTGGTTCCTCCTCTGGAAGAGATCCGTGCGGGCACGAGCGAGACCGATTGGTACACGGTCCGCCCGGCGGCCACGCGCCGCCGACGGAAGGGCTCAGCGCCGGCGCGTACCGGACGCGACCGTTGGTTTCTGCCGGCGACACTAGGCACGACGCTCGCGAGCTTTGCGCTGCTGGTCGCGGGATGGCCGCTGGCGGCGGCCGGGCTCGCAGGAGCCGGCTTCTTCGCCGGGGCCTGGAGCAGCTGGCACGGGTATCGGCAGGTGTCGGCCGTGCGTCGTCACCGCCGGCTCGACGAAGAGGTAGCGCGCTTTGACGAACTGATCCACAACCTGAAGCGGCAGATGGACGCGCTACAGACTAAGCAGCAGGAGGTCAGGCACACCATCGAAGAGCGGCGGACGCGCCGGCTGCGCGAGGTGCGCGAAGAGGCGGTCTTCGACCGGCTCAAGTACCACTTTATTGGTGAGGTCGCTGGCGTAGAGGGCATCACCCACAAGCATGTTGTGCGCCTCAAAAAAGCCGGTATCCGGACCGCATACGAGGCCAAGCCCGAGCGCCTCGAGGCGCTGCGCACGCTCGGGGAGCGCACCACGGCGCGCATTGCGATGTGGCGGGCCGCCCTCCTCGCGGAGCACGAGGACGCACTCCCTGAGACGCTGTCGCCAGCCGAGGAGCGGCGCATCCGGCGATACGTGGAGCGGCGCGTGAGCAACCTGGACGCGGAGATTGCCCGAGCACGGACCAAGACGCGCGTTCAGCGTGCTGAGCGGGAGCGCGTGCGTGCGCGCCAGGACGAGATTCCCACGCTTTCGTGGGGACGGTACGTGCGATATCTGCTCCGCCTCGATACCCTCCCCGCGCCGGCTACCCGGCCGTCGTCTGCGGGCGCGCGGTCGAGCGACGAGAGACAGGCGGCAGCACCGCCTCGTGTGCCGGCCCCTACGTCCGACGACGACCGTCCGTGGTGGGAACGTAGCGGATAACCCGGGACGCTCAGTCGAGCAGGTCTTCGATGTCGTCGAGCGCTTCGTTTGCACGCTCCTCGGCGTTTTCACGCACGAGCGTGAGGATCGCCGAGTGGGGGACGATGAGGTAATCGGTGTCCTCGTACCGGAGTCTGATGGCCTCTTGTCGGAGGAAAAATGCGTAGTCGCCGGGCTGCGCTTGCAGCGGGAGGTAGCGGACGGGGGTCTCGCTCTCCTTCCACGTTTCCGTTTCGGAGTACTCCGGGTTTTGGGTCAAGTAGCCGGGACCCGTCTTCACGACGCGTCCACTCCGTACATTCTCCTGCTCGGCTACCGAAGCGGGGAGGACGAGCCCGGAGTCCGTCTCCTGCTCGCCCACTTGCGGTTCAATCAGCACGCGATCGCCGACGACGATAAGCTCGCTCATTCCGGCTCTGTCTCGTTTATGCATACAGACCTCAGAGGGTGACGCATCGTTTTGCGCCACACGGCTAACGAACGACAAAGCCGGTAGTTCAACGCGTTAGCGTGAGACCGGGCAAAGGCTGAGGGGCGGGTCCGGTGTGGATCGCACGAGGCCGCACCTTCAGAAAGGTCAAATGATCCGAAGCACAACATACGCAATCAGGCTCACAACGCCGGTGGCAATGGTTGTCAGCTGGATTGCGCGGTCAACAGGGTTTTTCATGGTCACAAGCTAGGTCTTGGGGGTGGTTATGACCACTGAGGTCGTCCCGCTGTAGTGGCCCCTTTCTGCGGGATGGCCGTGTCAATCTCGACGCACGTTGATGGAGTACTGTAATGTAGCCAAAAAGGGCCTGAATGTGTAGTAATTACCCTTTGATAACAATACTTCCCGGTTTGTCATCGGGAGGGCCTCCAGGCCGCGTTGGGACGGCGTCGAAAGCGAGCACCCGGGACGCCAAAAAACGGCGTCTGGAGCGACTCAGCGGGGGTTGGAAGGAACGGGACGCGCCTCAGGGCGAGACGGCGCCTACTGCACGCTCAAGGAGTCCCAAATTCCTTGCCGACGCGTAATCCCGCGTAGCCCCTACGGCTTGCATGCGCGCACGCTCTGGATTATTCGGGGCGCCGCAGAGGCTACCCGTGAGGGGTGCGTCGCCGGATCATGAAAGAAGGGGGGCTTCTAGAAACCGCCCTTTGCCTTTGAAATCCGAGGTGCTGAGTGACGCGTTGCCGGTACAGGGTGACACGCCTACCACTCGTATTCTTCCTTTGTCATGTCCATGTCGACCGGCACCGGGTAGTTGGCGGTAAAGCACGCGTTGCAGTAGCCCAAGTCGCTCGGGTTGGCCTCGCGCACCGCCTGCATGAGGCCGTCGACGGAGAGATAAGCCAGCGAATCGACGCCCAGCCAGTCGCGGATATCGTCTACGCTGTCGAACTGATTGGCGAGCAGCTCGTCGCGGTCCGGGAAGTCCATGCCATAAAAGCACGGGCTGACCACCGACGGCGAGGCGATGCGGAAGTGAACCGACTTCGCCCCGGACTCGCGCAGCATGTTTACAAGATAGCGCGCCGTGGTACCGCGCACGATGGAGTCGTCCACCACAATCACGGTGCGATCGCGCAGCAAGCCTTCCACTGTGTTGAACTTGCAGCGCACCTTCATCCGCCGCTTGTCCTGGCCCGGCGCGATGAACGTGCGCCCCACGTAGTGATTGCGGATGAGCCCGATCTCGAAGCGGCAGCGGTAGCCCAGCTCCTGACACTCCATCGCATACCCGAGGGTGGCCGTGTTCGCCGAGTCGGGGACCGGGATGACGATGGGCGTCTTCTCTTCGTCGTCGACCTCGGGGACGGGCGCTTCGTGCGCAAGCCGGACGCCCGTGCGGCGGCGGACTTTGTCCACCATTTCCCCGAAAATTTTCGAGTCGGGGCGCGAGAAGTACACGTACTCGAACACGCATTGGCTCACGCCGTGCTTTCGAGGTACTTCGTAGCTTTTGAAGTCGCCATCGATGCACCCCTCACGGTCGATTACCAGCACCTCGCCCGGTTGGATGTCGCGCACATAGTCGGCCCCGATCATGTCGAAGGAGCACGTCTCGCTGGCCACGCAGTAGGCCGCACCGCCGGGCTGATCGGGATCGCCGAGCCGGCCCAGCGCAAGGGGGCGGAAGCCATTTGGATCGCGGACGGCGATCAACTCGTCGTCGGTAAGCATTACAAGCGAAAACGCCCCTTCCACTTGCATCAGGGCGTCGAGGATCTGATCGATATGTTTTTGCCGCCGGCTTTGCGCGGTGAGGTGGAGGATGAGCTCGCTGTCGCTCGTCGTTTGAAACAGCGTCCCGCGCTCACTGAAACTTTTGCGCAGCTCGCGGGCGTTCGACAGGTTGCCGTTGTGCGCAAGGGCCAGATTGCCCTTGCGGTGATGGACCACGAACGGCTGGATATTGGACCGGTTGGTGGCGGCGCCGCTCGTGGAGTACCGGTTGTGACCGATGCCGGCATCGCCGAGGAGCTTGGTTTCAAACAGCTCCGGGTCGTCGAACACGTCTAAGACGAGTCCGAAGTCGCGGTGCGACGGCATGACGGGGCGCTGCTCGGCCTCATCGAAGGTCGACGTGACGATCCCGGACGATTCCTGCCCCCGGTGCTGCAGCGCGTGCAACCCGTAATAAATGTGACGAGCGGCGTCGGGGTCGTTGAAGATGCCGAAGATGCCACAGTGGTCTTTGACGTCACTCATGGGCGCAGCTGCGGAGGCCGCCGTTTGGTGGGAGAATGTGCGAGAACCGGATGCAGTAACAGTTTGAAAACACGCATGGCCAAATTATTGATCCTCCAAGATTATCGAAAGACCAAATCGGGGGCAGGGGCGCGGTCCGTCTGCGGGCCCGATGGAATCAGAGCAGGATCACCCCCACAGCGAGGGCAATGCCTACCGCATTGGCCGTGAGGTCGCGGGGGCTAAACCGCCCCGTTGGGCCCGCGCGCCAGTCAAACAGCTCCTTCGAAAGGCCCACGGCGGCGCTGGAGCCGGCCGCGACGGGAAGCGCGGCGCGGTTTGACCAGTCGGCCTTGTCGACGAGCACGTACTGCGCGCTGAGCGTCCAGAGGAAGCTGAACGTCAGGTGCTGGAGCTTGTCGCGGGCCAGCCAGCGATCCGTGGAGCGTGGGGGCGGTGCATGCAGGTGGGGGGCGGGCGAGTATAGCGCGACGTACGGAGCAGGGGGAGACACCGCCGCTGGAACGGTCGGCTGTGCGGTCGTGGGGCCGGCGGCGCTCAGCAGGAGCACGGTCGCAACAACCGCGAAGCGTCCCGGCAATGTCGAAGCGATTTCGCTCATGGGAGCGCCGTCGATTAGATGACGCCGAGGGCGATGGCGCCGAAGATGATCGCGATCACGAGGGGGCAGACGAACTTGAGGAAGAACGTCCACACCGATACGAGCGTGCCGCTGAACATGCCGTCGGCGCCGATTTGGAGCTCTTCGACGGCCTGGCGCGTGCCCCACACCCAGGCCACAAAGATGCTGAGCAGTAGCGCGCCGAGTGCCAACGCTAAGTTCCCCCAAATGTAGTCCATGATGTTGAGGAAGCCCGTCTGGCCGAAGAGGCTGATCTGATTAGTCAGAAGGTCCGACCCGCCCTGGGATAGCGCCGACGGCAGCCCCACCAAAAACGTAAATCCGCCGACGAGCCAGACCGATTGTTTGCGCGACCAGGTCGTCTCATCCACGAAATACGAGACGACCACTTCGAGGAGCGACACCGTGGACGTCAGGGCCGCAATGGAGAGCAAAATGAAGAATACGGCCCCGATGAGCGTGCCTAGGGGCATCGCGTCGAACACGTTGGGGAGGACGACGAAGACGAGGGCTGCGCCTTCGGAGGGGTCTTGGCCCATGGCGAACACGGCCGGAAAAATCATCAGCCCGGCCAGGAGGGCGATGCCCGTGTCGAACAGCGCCACGTAACCGCCCGAGACGAGTAGATTTTCGCGCTTGGGCAAATAGGATCCGTACGTGATCATCGCGCCCATGCCGAGGCTCAGTGAGAAGAATGCCTGACCCAGCGCTTCGAGCACAACGGTGCCGTCGATCTTCGAAAAGTCCGGGTTCAGGTAAAAGTCGAGTCCGGCCCCGGCGCCGGGCAGCGTGACGGCGCGGATGATGACGACGAACATGAGCGTGAGCAGGATGGGCATCAGCACCTTGGCCCAGCGCTCGATGCCCTTTTCCACGCCGCCGTACACCACCGAGATCGTCAGCAGCATGAACAGCGCGAAGAGCGGGAGGACGACCGCCGTGTCGGCAATGAAAGAGGAGAAGTATTCGCTCGACTCGACCGCCGGCGCCACGAATCCTTTGAAGATGTAGCCGAACGCCCACCCGGCGACGACGCCGTAGTAGCTCAGAATGAAGACCCCCGTCAGTACGCAGAGCCCCCCGACGAGCGTCCACGGCGTTTTCTTCCGAATGGCCGCGATGGCGCCTACCGGGTTCTTTTGGCTGTTGCGCCCCAGCGCCAGTTCGGCGAACAGGTACGGCAGGCAGATGAAGGCGATGCAGATCAGGTAGATGATAACAAAAGCGGCGCCCCCGTTCTCACCGGCCTTGAAGGGAAACCGCCAGATGTTACCGAGCCCGATTGCGGATCCGGCAGCCGCTAGTACAAATCCTAATCGCGATCCCCATTGCTCGCGCTCGGCCGTGGGTGTTGCCATAGGGTGTCCTGGATGCGTTGGTGAACGAGGGACGATGGTGGGGGCACAGGTCCGGCCCTGCAGAGACTCTGTCCGAAGATACAAGGCGGCATACGGTATCGCAATCCCCGACCGCCGAAGAATGCGTTCCGCCCCTCGTGGAGCGCATCGGGGCGCCAGGATCAGACCACACGGCACTCAGACCACACGGCACTCAGGCCGTAGGGCCGGGACGTTTGGCCGTGGTTTTTCGAACGAAGGATCCGAGGGTCGACGCGATGGCAGATGGAGGCCGCGGCCCGCCGGCGCGACCGGGAGCGACGGCGCGTGCTCCGTCGAGAAGTGAGAAAGGCGCTCGGCGCGGCGCCCGAGCGTCAGGTGCGCTCCGGCTGTACGAAGTCGAGCCAGGCGCTTCCCTCCGCGTAGTGGTCGACCACCGAGGTCATGCATCCATTACGGTACGAGCTCAGGATGCTCTCGGCGTCTTGCTGAAGCACGGAGAGGCAGTTGGACACCAGGTCGCTCCGAAAGCCGCGATCGCCCATTTCGATGGTGAGCTCCATCGTGATGATGCGTCCCAGCATGCGTCCTAGCTCGACAAGTTTGCGCTGGGGCATCTGCAGGTCCACCTCGAAGTTGAGCGAGTCCTTAAAGCGGTCGGCTGCCCGAGCTGTCAACTTGTACTCCTTGAGGTACTGGTACAGGTTGTTCTCCTTCATGCGACGCATCTTCTTCAGCACCGCCTCGGAGATCTGCTGGTAGAGGATGTCGTTCGAGCCCTCGAAGATTTGGAAGGGACGGCTGTCTACCGTCGAACGGCCGGCGATGTGATCCAGCCGATATCCCTTCGCACCGGTCAGCTGTAGGAGCGACTGGGAGGCGTCCTGCATGAGGTCGGTGACGACGGACTTGATGGCATTCGCCGACACGCTGTGCACGGCCATGTTTTTATCGATCTGTGCCATCTCACTCGTGTACGTACACATGGCCGAGCAGGCGGTATACCACGCCTGGAGGCGGGAGACGCGCTTTTTGACCTGGTCGTACTCCATCAAGCTCTTTCCCCCGACAAACCGCTCGCGGCAGTGGGCGAGGGCCTCATCCAACATGCGCTTCAGAAAGCCCATGCCCATGCCGGGAAACTCGATCCGGCTGCGGTGCAGGATGTCCAGCATCATCTTGATGCCCGTACTCTCGGGCTGGAGGCGTTGCACCTTGGGGACGTCAATGTCGATGCGGTTCCGTCCGTACGGAATCATGTAGAGCCCGAGGTTTTCGTAGAGCTCCTCCACCTCGATGGCTTGGCCGGATTGGTTCATGTCGGCAACGAAGAAGCCGACGTCCCGCCCCAGCTGGTCCCCCTTGCGCTGCTTGCGCGCGGCGATGAGCCAAAAATCGGCCCAGCCGGTGAGGCCGGCCCAGTGCTTCAACCCCTCCACGTGATAGTGATCCCCGTGCTCGGTGAACGCAGTGCGCATGCTGAGAGCATCCGTACCATGCGATGGCTCGGTCAGCATGAGGCCGCCCATGTTCTTCGACTCAATGAAGCGGTTGAAGATGGGGCCTTTTACCGCGTCGTGGCCGTACTTGGTGAGCGGCTGCAAGAACAGCGCGCCGTTGATCCCGATCGTTAGCGAGAGCGCGAGCGACTCGTACGACGCTGTGGCCAAGATCGACTGGCATTCGTGGATGTGGCCGCCGCGCCCGCCGTATTCCTCGGGGATGAAAACAGACAGCGGCACCTGCGATTGGATCTCCCGCAGGATGTAAGGCGGGAGGCCGCGTTGCAAGCTGAGCTTGTCGATGTCGCCGCGCACGTTGAAGACCTGCTTCAGCTTGTCACGAAATGAGGTCCGGAAGCGCTCGAAGTTGACCGAGGTCTCAGTCTCTTCGCTGAGGTAGGAAGCAATGCTCATAAGAGGTTGGGAAATTTACCGCGTCACGATCAGCGATACAACGTACTTGATTCTGTGCACAGGTTCACGCGCTGTTGCGAATATATCACGCGCGTTGCATCCGTGGGCCTGCACGCCGTTGCAGACAGTACGTGATGTATAGGACGTCGTAAAATAGAAAAAAGGTGCCTCTCTTCCAAAAGAGGCACCTTGAAAGGTGAATGAGATTTGCCGGGCGGGAGGACGTGCTGCAGCGCGCACGCCGCTGAGCGATCCGCTCGCTGCGGCCGAAGAGACGCGTTAGAACGGGAGTTCGTCGTCCGGCTCAAACGTTTCATCGGCGGTGGAGGGCTGGGTTTCCCGTTCGGACGACGCGTTGCCGCGTTGCGGTGCGCGCTGGTCGAAGCGCTCCCCTCCTTGATCCTGGTTGAATTCGTCGTCCATCGGGCTCTCCCGCTGGTCCAGGAAGCGCATCTCGCGCGCCTTCACCTCCGTGGTGTAGCGCGTGTTGCCGTCGCGGTCTTCCCACGAGCGGGTCTGCAGCGAGCCCTCGAAATAGACCTGCGAGCCTTTCTGGAGATACTCGTTGCAGATCTCCGCCAGGCGGTCCCAAGCGACGATGTTGTGCCATTCGGTCTTTTCGACCAAGTTGCCGTCGCGGTCCTTGTAGTTTTCGTTGGTGGCCAGGCGCATGTTGCAGACGGCCGTGCCGCTGCCGGTGTAACGCAACTCGGGCTCCTGACCGAGATTGCCGACGAGGATGACTTTGTTAACTCCGCGAGCCATGGTGTGCCTCTTTTGATAATTGGAAGGAAGTGATGAGCGCGATGGAATGCCCTTCGAGGTCATTCATCATATTCCCCTGTGCTACCGAAAGGTTTCAAGCCGTACCGGGCCGCACAGCGGGATCGATTGGATGTGCGACATCGCGTGACAGGGCCAAGACACATCCGGCGCCCCAGCGTAACGCTACGTCGGTTGATAACATACAAGAAGGAACTGACATCCCTGTGTCAGCCCCTTCGAAATAGGGAATAAAAAAGCCGGATCGGCATGTTCACCCAAGACATGCCGATCCGGCACGGTGTCGAAAAAACACCGACGCAGTCTTGGCAAAGGAGGCAAACCAAGACCGCATGCATGGGGGAGCAACGGGTGTGCCAATCCGCGTAGATTAGCAAAGAGCCTGCCGTACGCTATTGGAGCAGTAAACCGTGCGTCGAGAAGGACAATCCCTGTGTGCACAAGTATACACGCCGAGCGCACTCGCTGCGGGCGGGCCGTGTCGTGCGGAACGGACGTGTGGGGCGAGAGGGGCAGGGGCCGGCTGGCCCGGACCAGGGGAATTAGGTGGGAGACGTGGTGAGTTCGGCGGGACCGAATTGCTCCTCCAAGAAGTCGACCGTGAGCGTATTAAATTGGTTCGGATGCTCAATCATCGGGGCATGCCCGCACTTGTCAATGAAGTGCAGTTGGGCGTCGGGCAGCCGATCGCGAAACTCCTCGGCCACGTCCGGCGGAGTGATAACGTCGTCCCGGCCCCAAATGAGGAGGGTCGGCATATTGAGCTCATGGAGGCGCTCGGTGACCGTTTCTTTCTCGGCCGAGCGCGCGATCTTGATGAGCCGAACGGCCCGCGGCCGGTCGTTCACGATCTCGAACATCTCATCGACGAGGTCGTCGGTGGCGTGCACGGGGTCGTAGAACGTCAGTTCGGTGCGGTCCCGAATGAAGTCCTTGTCCTGCCGGCGGAACATGGAGGTGCCCATGGTAACCTCATAGATGCCCGACGCGCCGGAGAGGATAAGCGCAGCGATGTCGTTGGGATGGCGAAGCGCATAGATGATGGCGATGTGACCGCCCAGCGAATTGCCGACAAGCACGCCGAGGCCGGGTCCGACGGTTTCCATGAACTCGCGCACGTAGTGAACCAGGCCGGGTACACTGGTGCGGCGCAGCGGCAGGTGGAAGATGGGGAGCATGGGAGCCAGCACCCGGCACTCATTCGCGACGAGTTCCTCGACGGTATCCGTCCAGTTGCTGAGGTCGCCGAGGAGGCCATGAAGAAGCACAACGGGAGGCTGATCGGTATCCTGGGGGCCTTCATCGATGAAGCGGAAACCGTCGACCTCGTGAATAGCGTAGGGGGTTTCGTGCATGGGCGCAGTTGTATCAGTAAGCAGTCAGGGGCAAGCGCGGGAAAGATCGAGTACAGATGGGGGGGTGCACCGATTGCTTGCCCTTTCCGGAAACGATGAACGCGAGGGAACGATCCGGAAGCAGCATCAGGATGCTGGCGTGCATGAGTGTATAGGGATGCGGGCTTGCCATGTGCAAGCAGTCACGTATGCTTCTTGCAAGAAACATACGAAGTAGATAACATTCAAAGGCAAGGACGCCGAGGGACGATCCCACAATGCCGCGCATGGCCCGTATTGCATGCTGTTGCGCCCATGACGAGCCTGGTGGCCGGCAGCGTCGTGATGCAGGCCCTGCAGACGCGTTCGCACTTCACCCTGAATGGACGATTATCGAACACTTTTTCGTTGTATAACATCTTTTTTCCATGAATACGTCAATCGGTAGCCGTACCACTCGCGCTGCTGTTCTGAGTGCTCTTGCCGGAGGGGCCGCGGGGTTCGCGTTGGGGTTGTTGCTCGCCCCAGAGCGAGGGCAGCAGGCCCGTCGCCGCCTCGCCTATCAGCTCGAAACACTGGCCGACCAGACCAGCCGACTCGTACAGGGGCTTTTCGGCTCCGAGGTTACGAGCGAGGCGCGGCGCACCGGCGATGCGCTCGTCGCCGATGCTCAGGCCCGGGCCGATCACATTCGAAACGACATCGAAACGCTACTCAACGAGATACAGAACCAAGATTCAGCGTCGCGCACGTCCTGACGAAGTAGTACGTTACTGTGTAATACTTTCTGTGCAGTGCCGACGCGGCACCACTGCGGCCGGTGCATTTATCGGCCGCCGCATGCGCCTTTCATACCCTCGCTCCCACCGATAAGCTCTTACACCCTCGTATGCCCAACCTCGCGATTCTACTCGCACCCTCCGAAGGGAAACAACCCGGCGGCAATCCCTTCGCCCCTGACATGTTTGACTACCGCACCTCCGGCACATTCAATTATTTTGAAGACCTCAATCCGGACCGCCGTGAACTGATTGATACGCTGCAGAATATCCTAGAAGAATCGGACGAGGAAGACCTTGCCGCCATGTTTGGGCTCGAAGGGCCCGAATTGGACGAGGCCCTACGGGTCAACGCTGAAATCTACGATGCGCCCCTCATGTCGGCCCTCGATCGGTACAGCCCCGGCGTCATGTATGCCGCCATGGACTTTGCCAACCTGCCGACCGGGGCGCAACGTCGACTCCTGGAGAACGGGATCATCTTTTCAGGGCTCTTCGGGCTGCTCCGCCCAGATGATCTCATCCCGAACTACCGCCTTGCCATGGATGCGGAACTGCCCGAGGTGGGGAAGGCCGTGGACTATTGGCGCCCTCGCATCAGCCCGGTGCTCACCGACGCGCTGGAAGGGCGCTTCGTATGGGATCTGCTCCCCGACCTGCATCACACGGCGTGGGACGACGAGAAGACCTACGAGGCGCGCGTCGAGGTGGAGTTTATCGACGCTTCGGGCGAGCATCCGGGCGCCGAAGACCTGGAGGTGCTCCGCGGCCAGCTCGTTAACTTCATCGTGCGCGAAACGGCCGAGGAGGTGGATGAACTCCTGGAGTGGGAGCACCCAGACGGGTATGAGTACGACGAGAGCGCCTCGTCGTACGACGAGGACACGAAGACGTGGTCGGTTGTGATGGAGCAGCAGTGACGCGGAGCAGCCGCAACGCATCGCATCCCGCACGCATTTCGCAGGAGGGCCACGGTACGCATGCAGCATCCCGTCGTGATTGGCATCGCGGGCGGATCGGGGTCGGGCAAGACGACGGTGCTGGAACGCATCGTCGAGGCGTGCGGCCCGGAGGGCATCGCCGTGCTCGATCACGACGCGTACTACCGGGACCTCTCGCATGTCTCGCCCGAGGAGCGCACCACGTTCAACTTCGACCACCCGGACGCGCTGGAGACCGAGCTGATGCGCAAGCACCTCGACCGGCTCATCGAGGGCGATCCCATCGAGAAGCCCCTCTACGACTTCAAGACGCACCGCCGGCACGACGATACGCAGCGCATCGATCCGGAGCCGGTCATCATCATCGAGGGCATCCTGGTGCTCGCTGAGCCGCTCCTCGTCGAGCAGATGGACATCAAGATCTTCGTGGACGCGGCGGACGACATCCGGCTCATGCGGCGCATCCGGCGGGACATCGAAGAGCGCGGCCGCTCCATCGAGTCCATTCTGCGGCAGTACGAGCGCACCGTGCGGCCGATGCATCTGGAGTTTGTCGAGCCCTCCAAACGCAAGGCCGATGTCATCATTCCACGCGGCGGCCACAACGAAGTCGCCATCCACATGGTGCTGGCCCGCATCGACGCGCTACTCGAGTCCGCCGAAGTAGGATGAAGGCGTCTTGGGGTTGCAGGGGGAGGGCGCGTGAGCGAGATCAGTGAGGAGGTGTTTCAGGCGGGTTCAGCTCCATGAGCACGCGAATCCCGTCGAGCACCAGGTGGGGGCGGATGTGGTCGATGGCGTCGACCCGGCGGGCCAGGAGGTCCCGCCAGCCACCTGTGGCCACCACGACCGGCGCACCATCCAGCGTGGAGGCCACCTGGCTCAGCAGGCCCCGCACGCTTTCGACGAAGCCGATCATGATGCCGCTTTGCAGTCCGTCGCCGGTGGAGCGGCCGATAACCCGGTCGGGCCATGTGAGAGGGACCGTCGGGAGTTGTGCCGTCCCGTCGTGCAAGGCGCGGCGTAGAAGGGCGGGGCCGGGCCCGATGACGCCGCCCTCGTATACTCCGTCGCGGGTGATGACATCCAGGGTGACGGCTGTCCCGGCGTCGATGGCCACCACGGGACGCGTCGGCGCGGCATCGGCGCCGTAGGCTGTCCACGCGGCCGCGGCGGCCGCCAGGCGGTCGACGCCGAGCGTGTCGGGCGTGCGATAGGCCAGGGTGAATGGCAACCGCATGGTGGGGCGGATGGACTCGATGGGAGCCTCCGTCAGGCGTTCCAGCGCGGCCGTGGCATGCGCCGCCACGGTGGGGACGACGGAAGCGACCCCCACGCGCTCCACGGCGATGCCGTCCAGCGCGGGCTGCAACGCACGCGCCCAGGCCGCGTCGGCCCCGTCGGCGCGGAGGGCAGACTGATGGTGATCCACGTGGAAGACGTGCTCCAGCGTCGTGCCGGCGTAAAGGCCGCCTTTCGCGGCGCTGTTTCCAATGTCGAGCGCGAGCCACATGGTTACAAGAGTCCGTGGGGGGTACGGGTGGACACGTGAACGGCGCTCCACCCAACCGTTCATACGTCCAGGCGCCCCAAAATGAGCCCTATTGGGACGTCACTTCGCCGGCGTGGAAAGTCGTAATCCGGCCGTTCGTTTCGAGCTCCAGGGCGCCGGTTGCTGTGATGCCGCGCACCACGCCCTGTACCGGAGCGCCATGGTCGGTGGTGCGCAGCATGATGCGCCGGTCGAGGCGGTGGAGCCGCGCCTCGTAGGCAGATCGGACATCCGCGCCGTCGTCCGCGAAGAGGGCCCGGTAGCACTGTTCGAGCTGCAGCAAGAGTTCAGCCAAGAGCGGTGCCCGTTCGATGGGGCGGCGCGCTGCCTGCTTCAGTGAGACGGCCCGGTCGGACAGCTCCGGGGGGAAGCGGTCCTGATTGACGTTGAGTCCCACGCCGAGGACGACGAAGTCGGGCGCCCCGGCGCGGCAACCGGAAAACGAGGATTCGAGCAGCATTCCGCAACACTTGCGCCCCCGCAAGAAGATGTCATTGGGCCACTTGATGGTGGCGCGGAGCGGAGCGGCAAAATCATCGATCGTGCGGGCTACGGCCACGGCGCCGGCCACAGGGATCAGCCCGAGGCGATCGGCCGAGAGCGCCGGGCGTAGTACGAGCGAAAACATAAGGTTTTGCGCCGGGGCGGCCGACCAGGTGCGGCCGTGGCGGCCGCGTCCGGCGGTCTGCTCCTCAGCGGCGACGACACTCCCTTCCGTGGCACCCTCGCGGGCCCAGTCGGTCGCCCGCGCGTTGGTCGAGCCGATGGAGGCGTATCCTTCCATCGGACGCCCGAACTGATCGGTGCGCAGGAGCGGCGTCACCGCACGAACGAGGGGGATGGAGGGCGCGGCGGACATGGCGCGTTACGGGAGGGGGCGGTAGGCAGAGAACGACGCATCCAGGTGGAAGAGGGGGGTGGCCTGGAGCGGCATCTCTAGGCGCGCATCCAGGCGCGTTACGGCGGGGACCCATCCGCTGTCGGGCGCCGGGCGGAGATGAGTGAGCATGCGGCTGTCCTCACGGAAGAGGAGGCTCGTCTCAGCACGTACTAGGTAGAGCCCAACGAGTTCGTAGGTGGCTGGCTCCACAAAGAGGCGAGCGTGGCGGATGGCGCGGTCGGCGCCCAGTGCGCCGGGCTGCGCATGGATCTCCACCACGTGCACCGTCCGGCCGCCGAATGCTGTATCGGGGCCGAGGCGATAACGAAAGGCCTCGCGGGTCCGCGGCTCCAGATAGGCCGGGTCGTTGGGCAGCACGTACTGCGCCCGATCGACGAGGTCGTCCTCGCCTTCGGGGGCCAAAGCGTCCAGCCAGCTGCCCTCAAACGACCCCGACGAGTCGGCACGAACGCGCAGCGGTCGCTGCGCCGAGTCCGGCGGCGGAAAGCGCCGCACCGCGGTCCGGCGCGCCGTAACGGCGCCGTCCGGCGTGCGTTGGACAGCGTCCACCCGGTGCGTGAAGGCGTACCGCGCGAGCCGGTCGAAGGCGGCGGGCAGCGTGTTCTGCTGCAGCGAGTCGAGCACGGCGAGGGCCGCCTGCCGCTCGTCACTGGTAGCCGCGAAGAGGGTGTCGTCAGGGCCCAGCAGCCGCGCCTCCGGCGGTTCGGTGGCGCACCCCATCAAGGTGCAGGCGGCCAAGAGCGTTAGCACCATCCCCCGCAGGCAATCCTTTCTTAAAGAATGGACATGTTCAGGGGCGGACGGGTGCATGGGCGGCATCGAATTCATATGTTGCACGCGATTGGCTCTTTCGCAAGGCAGAGGCGCGCAAAAGTTTCGGGCCTGCGCGCTGAGCCACAGCCCTTGCCTAAATCTCCACAATCGATACCGCCGCCCTCGATGCCGCCGCCCTACCACGCGGAACGCGATGTCGCCATCACTGCCGCCCGGCGCGCCGGACAGATGATCCGTGCCCGGGCCGGTACGGCGGCTGCGCAGGACGTCCGCGAGAAGCAACGCAACGACCTCGTCACCCAGACCGACGACGACGCGCACGAGATTATCACCTCGGCGCTGACCGAGGCGTTCCCCGCGTACGCTATCCTCTCGGAGGAGGGTGACGAGGTCGACGTCGACGCGCATGCGGTGGAGGGCTACCGCTGGATCATCGATCCGCTGGACGGAACGACGAACTTCACGTTTGATGCGCCGCCGTATGCCGTCAGCATCGCCTTGCAGCATGAGCGGGACATCGTGGTCGGCGTCGTGCTCGACGTGCCGTCGGATACGTTGTACACGGCCGTCCGGGGCGGCGGCGCCTATCGCAACGGCGCGCCCGTCCGCGTCAGCGAGGTCGACCGGCTCGCGCACAGCCTGATCGCTACAGGCTTCCCGTTCCGCACGCCCGAGAACATCGACGCCTACGTCGACGTGCTGGGCACGTTCATCGGGGCCACGCGCGGCGTGCGGCGTCATGGCGCGGCGGCCATCGATCTCGCCCGCATCGCCTGCGGCCAGTACACCGGGTTCTTTGAGACCGGCCTCAGCCCGTGGGACGTGGCGGCCGGCGTGCTTCTCATCGAAGAGGCCGGCGGCCGCGTGACGGACTTCCGCGGGCGCCCCGACGCGCTCTTCGCCGGCCAAATGGTGGCCAGCAACGGCGCCATTCACGATGCGATCCGGGAACGCGTCCAGCCCATCCGCGACATGCAGTGACGCGAGAGGCTGGACATTGTGCGGGAGACATTGAACATTAGTAGCCTCGCGATCTGCCGAACGCCTGATAGCTTGCGCCGTCCTGCTCGGCGCACCCCTCTCCACGATACCTTCATCCCACTCAACGCACACCGTAATGAATGACTCTGGATACGGCCTTCTCGACGGAAAAACCGGGATCATCTTCGGAGCCCTCAACGAAGACAGCATCGCGTGGTCCATCGCGGAGGCCGTGCACCGCGAGGGCGGACAGTTCGTGCTCTCGAACGCTCCCGTCGCCCGCCGGCTGGGTAATCTCGACACGCTCGCCGAGCGCACTGACAGCTCGATCATCTGGGCCGACGCGACGAGCGACGATGACCTGCACGACCTCTACGAGCAAGTCGCCGAGGAGCATGGCTCGGTCGACTTCGTGGTGCATTCCATCGGGATGGGCGTCAACGTGCGTAAGGACGTGCCGTACCAGGACCTGAACTACAACTGGTACCAGAAGACGCTCGACATCTCGGCGGTCAGCCTGCACCGCATCGTGCATCACGGGCTGGAGTCCGGCGCGCTGGCCGACGGCGGTTCGATTCTTGCGCTCAGCTACATCGGCGCGCAGCGCATCTTCTCGAAGTACTCGGAGATGGGCGACGCGAAGGCGCTCCTCGAAAGCATCGTGCGCTCATTCGGGTACCGGCTCGGCCAGCGGGACATCCGCATCAACGCGATCTCGCAAAGCCCCACGCGCACCACGGCCGGCTCGGGCATCGAAGGCTTCGACGCGATGTACGAGTTCGCCGAGAAGGTGGCGCCCCTGGGCAATGCCAGCGCCGAGAGCTGCGCCGACTACGCCGTGACGCTCCTGAGCGACCTCACCCGCATGGTGACCATGCAGACACTCTACCACGACGGCGGCTTCAGCACGATGGGCATCTCGGACGCCCTCGTCGAAGACCTGGCCGACGCCTTCAAGGAGGATGGGGAGTAGCGCGTGGTGAGTAGCGAGCAAGGAATCGTAGAATCGAGGAAAGGATGCCTCGCCTCGTCGCCACTCCGTATCCTCGGTCCATTCTTTTTCCGTCAACCGTGCGATTCCACCGTATGCGGTTGCTGAACGTCAGACCTGCGCTCAATCTCCGAGGTACATGATCAAGCTCTTTGTTTCTGACATCGACGGCTGCCTGGCCGAGCCATACCGCCCGTACGACCTGGACCGGTTCCAGACGATGGCCGCGTATGCCGCCGCGGCGCCGGACGTGGATGCGGCGTCGGCGCGCCCGGCGGTGTCGCTCTGCTCAGGGCGCGCCTACTCGTACGTGGAGGCGATGACCCAAGCGCTCGGCCTGGAAACGCCCGTGCTGTTCGAGAGCGGCGGCGGGATGTTCGAGCCGGTCGAGGCGCGCACGACCTGGCACGACGACTTTAGCCCGGAGGTCGAGGCCGAACTGCGAGCGATCCGCCGCTGGATGCTGGAAACGCTCTGCCGGCCGGACACCGCGATCTCGCTCGATCACAACAAACGCACGCAGGCCGGCGTCGTGAGCCCGAACACGGACGAGCTGGAAGCGCACCTGCCGGACGTGGAGGCGTTCGTGGACGAGATGACGTCCGACTTTCGGATCTACACGACCCACATCTCGATCGATGTACTGCCGGCCCAAATTACCAAGAAGCAGGGGCTGGCGTGGCTGGCCCGCCACCTCGGTATCACGGTCGAGGAGATGGCATATATTGGCGACACCGGGGGCGACCTGCCGGCGCTCAACCAGGTAGGTGTTTCGTTTGCCCCGGCCAACGCCGAGGAACGCGTGCGGCAGGCGGTCGATATCGTTACCGAGTCGCCCGTGCTAGCCGGCACGCTAGAGGCATACGCCTGGTGCGTACAGCACAACGAGGCGGCGCGGGCCGGGGCGGCCTGAGTGGCGATGCGCTCAGGCGGACCCGCGCCCTGTTGTAGCTACGGTTCCCCACCCCACATTTTTCTTCCCCATGCTCATGCAAACGCTCGTTCTCATGGGATGGCTCGTCTGGAGCCTCGGTATGCCCGGTGCCCCGGCCGATCCCACGCCCGATTCGGACTTGTACTACGCCGTCGATCACCAGGCCACCATCTATAGCGTGCCCGACTCGTCGAAGCCCTTTGTGCGGCTGGGCATGCAGGAGCCCGTTCACCTGCTGGCCCGTGCCGACGAGTGGTGCGAGGTCAAGACGATGGACGGCGCCAACGGCTTTGTCGCATGCGAGGCCATCTCCAACGTGTGGATTCGCGTCTCGAAGCGAAACCAACGCGTGCACGTCTACCGTGGCACCGAACTCGTCCGGACGATCAAGGCGGACCTGGGATACAACACGTTCGCCGATAAAGAGCGGCGGGGGAGCGTCCGGTTCCGCGACCACTGGCGGACCCCCGAGGGGCAATTCTTCGTCGTCCGGAAGAACCCCCACAGCCAGTTTTATAAGGCCTTCGTGCTCAACTACCCGACGGCCCGCGACGCCGAGCGCGGGCTCAAGCAAGGACTCATTTCCGACGCCGAGCACGCCGCCATTGTCGACGCCGAGAAGCGATTTGCGATGCCGCCGATGAACACCGAGTTGGGCGGTTGGATCGAGATCCACGGCGACGGGACGGGCCGGGCAACCAACTGGACGCAGGGCTGCATCGCCATCCCCAACCGTGTGATCGATGCGCTTTGGTCGCGCGTCAAGGTTGGCACTCCGGTGCTCATTGAGTAGATTGATCCGGACGACGCATCATCCGGCCCCGTGCCACACACCATTCATTGATGACTGTCATCAACCACCAACCATCCATGCAGATTACCTTATCGAGAGTACTGAGCCTCATCGTCGTCGCGGCGGTCCTTGCGGGCTGCTCCTCTGGCGGCGCGCAAACCGAGCCCCCGGGCGGATGGAGCGCCGCCGACGGGCGCTGGTGGGCTGAGGGGGTAGATACCTCACAGGTCTTCCGCCGCCTCGACTCGCTCCAGACGATGGGCGTGGGCGAAGGCGAATCGTATGCGGCCAGCCTCCAGGGCGCCAACCCGGATCAGTTCGCGCAGGCCGTGAAGGAGGAACTCCTCGCGCTCTATCGCAACAATCCGGAGGTGGTGGATTCGCTCTTCGAAGCGTACGCCCGGCCCGACATCGCCGAGGCCGATCTGTCGGTGAGCGACGAGGAGGAGATGCGCAACAAGCTCAACCAGTTCAAAAACGAGAGCTACAAAGCGATCAGTCAACACTTCACCGAGCCCCGGCGGCAAAGCCAGGAGCTGTCGATCAGCTACCCGGACAGCCTGCGCCGCGAGGAGACGAGCGGTGAGGTCGAGATGCAACTCTATCTGAACGCGCAGGGCCAGCCGCAGGCCGTAGAGCTCTTGGAGGGCGTACATCCCGTGCTGAATGGCATCGCCATGAACGCCGCGACGCGCACGCAGTGGCAACCGGCCTACCTGACGCGCGACGGCGAGCAGCAGCCGATTCCGTCGTGGGTGCGTATCCCGATTAACTTCCAGCCGCCTCCCGGGGGGTGACCGCACACGGCACATGCTTTCATGCCAGCAAGCGGGTAGGGGCCTCAGCGGTCGCTACCCGCTTTTTTATGGCGAACCCCTGCACCGCCGAAAGGGGTTATGAGGCGCCGGGCATTTGCCCGCGTCGTCACGGATCCGTTCATTGATAGCGCACCGCCCTTCTTTTTGCACCTCGATCCATGGCCCATGCTGTCTCGATCCACTCGCCGCGTCCGTTGGTCCCTCTCGCTCTTGGTTGCTGTGCTCATCCTGGGGGCGGCGCATTCGGTCCGCGCCCAATCGGGGGCCTCCGAGACATCCGACACGAACCCATTTGCGGCCTATCTGGCCGCGCCGGATACGGTGTACGACTACGAGCTCGTCCGCACCGTCGAGCAGGACGCGCACACGACGCACGTGCTGCGGATGGTGTCGCAGCAGTGGCTTTCTGAGGCCGAAGTGGGCACGTCGACGTGGTGGCACTGGGTGACAGTGATCATCCCAGACACCGTGGAGCACGACACCGGATTGCTATGGATCGGCGGCGGTGCGCGCGACGACGCGGCCCCAACCGCGGCGCCGGCGTTTCTCGTCGAGGCCGCACGGGCCACGAACTCCGTCGTGACCCATCTTCACAACGTGCCCTTCCAGCCGACCCGCTTCGCAGGCGATTCCGAGCGCCCGCGCTACGAAGATGCCCTCATCGCGTACGGGTGGCGGGAGTTCCTCGAAGGCGGCGCCCGCCAGGCCGACGCCGAATGGCTCGCCCGCTTGCCGATGACGAAAGCCGCCATGCGCGCCATGGATACCGTGACCGCGTACGCCCGCGCCGAAGCCGCATTGAACGTCAACCACTTCGTTGTGGCCGGCGCCTCGAAGCGCGGGTGGACGACGTGGACGACGGGCATCTTCGACGATCGGGTCGTCGCTCTTGTGCCCGTCGTGATCGACCTGCTCAACATGAAGCCGTCGTTCGAGCACCACTGGCGGGCGTACGGCAAGTGGGCGCCGGCCATCAGTGACTACGAAGAGGCGGGTATCATGACATGGCAGGGGTCCCGCGAGTACCGGCGTCTGCGCGAACTCGTCGACCCGTACGCGTACCGCGACCGGCTCACAATGCCCGGTCCCAAGGCGCTCCGGTACGTGCCCAACACGGGCCACTCGCTGGATGGCACCGACGCCCACGAGAGCCTGATCGCCTTTCATGAACACGTCGTCACGGACGCTGCGCTGCCGTCGTTCGACTGGCGCGTCGACGACGGCACCATTCACGTGACCACCACCCCGGAGCAGTCGCCCAGCGACCTGCGCGTGTGGACGGCGACCAACCCGGACGGGCGCGACTTTCGCGTCGATGTCATTGGCCGGTCGTGGACGAGCCGGCCGATCGAGCGCACGGCCGATGGGCGCTACGAAATCACGGTCGATGCGCCCGAGCGGGGCTACACGGCCTTCTTCGTGGAGGCGACGTTCGAGGACGGCCGTGCCGTTCCGCTCAAGCGGAGCACGGGTGTCGTCGTGACGCCCGACACGTATCCGCACCCGCCCTACGAGGCGGAGGATCCGAAGGGCACGCCGATCCGGTAGCGAGAGAATCGAGGAGACGGGGGCATCGAGGAGACGGCGAGGCGCCGATCCTCCCACACACCCGAGCCCCCACCCTTCAAACTCACCCGATCAGCATGCCGGCGATGGAGGCCGTCGTCCACGAAGCGAGGGCGCCGGCCAGCACGGCGCGCAGGCCCAACTCGGCGATCTCGCTGCGGCGGCTCGGCGCAATTCCGCCAATCCCGCCGATCTGGATGGCAATCGAGGAGAAATTGGCGAACCCACACAGCGCGTACGTCCCGATGATGATGGAGCGCTCGCTGAGCACGCCCTCCAACTCGCCCAGGGAGGCGAAGGCCACAAATTCGTTCACCGCCACCTTCTCGCCGAGCAGCGTGCCGAAGCGGAGTACGTCCGCGCTCTCCACGCCCATCGCCCAGGCGAGCGGCGCAAACACGAAGCCGAAGATGGCTTCCAGCGAGAGCGACGTGAACTGCCCGTCGGTGACGCGCTCGACCAGCGCGTTCAGGTCGTACCACTCCGTACCGAACGTCACGGGGTTGCCCAGCACGCCGAGCAGGTAATTGATCATAGCGATGAGCGCGATGAACGCCAGCAGCATGGCGCCGACGTTGAGCGCGAGCCGCAGCCCTTCCGATGCGCCATTCGCCGCGGCCTCGATCACGTTACTTTCCTCCTTTTCGACCTGCATCTCGACGTCGCCGTACGTCGGCGACTCCTCGGTTTCCGGCACGAGGATCTTAGCCATCACGATGGCCGCCGGCGCGCTCATGATGGAGGCCGAGAGCAGGTGCCCGGCGAACTGAGCGCGCGCGGCCGGATCGTCGCCGCCGAGGAAGGTGATGTACGCCGCCAGCACGCCCCCCGCGATGGTCGACATCCCGCCCGTCATGAGCGTCATGAGCTCGCTGCGCGTCATGCTCTTCACGTACGGCTCCACGACGAGCGGCGCCTCCGTCTGCCCGATGAACACGTTGGCTGCTGTCCCGAGCGACTCGGCGCCCGAGATGCGCATCGCCCACGCCATGAACCGCCCCATCCCGCGCACGAGCGGCTGCACGAGGCCGAGATGGTACAGCACGCCCATCAGCGAGGCAAAAAACACGATCGTCGGCAGCACCTGGAAGGCGAAGATGTTGCCGAACGAGTCGCCGCCGCCGGGGGAGCCCATGGGGCCGAAGATGAACTCGGAGCCGTCGTACGTGAAGGAGAGCACCTGGTCGAAGCCGTTCCCGATGGCGCGGAAGACAGCCTCGCCGGCGTCGGTGTAGAGCACGAGCACGGCGAAGACGAGTTGGAGCCCGATGCCCACGCCCACGAGCCGCCAGTCGATGGCCTTCCGGTTGCTGGAGAAGAGGTAGGCAATGCCCAGCATTGCGGCAATACCGATGAAACCGCGCAGAATTAGGACCGGGAGACTCATAAAGCGAAAGAGGCTGAGGGGGAGGAGGGGCGTTGATGAAATCCGACGCCCAAGATAGCAGATACGCGTGCCCCTCGAAAGGGGCGATGGGGTCGGATGCAGACCGCCACGCCGGAACGCCATAACGCACGCTGCAAAGAGGAGCGTGTAGTGCCCTGAACGCCCGCGCTTGGCATCAGGAGGGGAGGTGCGCACTAGCGTCCCGTCATCCCGAGCCCCGCCGAGGCCTTTTTCACCGGTCGGTGACTGTTCGTCGGATGCGGGCCCGCGCGGGTGCTATTTAGTTGCGCGGCGAGGAGCCGCCGTCGTCCGACGAGGAAGTGGTGTCAGACCGGCTCCAGCGGTTGTTGGCGCGATCGACGTCCGGCAGGATGCTGCGCGGGTCGAGCTGGACTCGCTGCACGGTGCGACCTGCCGCGACCGTGACGTCGAACGTGTCGCTCGTAAAGAAGGCCTCCACGGGGATGCGCCGCTGTTCGGTGGTGCCGTCGCCGTACGTGATCCGCATTTCGACGGGGAGCAGCAGGTCATCGCGTTGCGCGACGGTGATGCGCGCCGGGGCCGACGCCGTGCCCGCCTCCACGCCTGTAATGGCCTGGTCGAGCGTAGACGTCGAGTAAAACCAGCCGCGCCAGAACCAGTCGAGGTCTTCCCCGGCGACGTCCTCCATCGTTCGGAAGAAGTCGGCCGGCTTCGGGTGCTTGTAGGCCCACCGGTCGATGTACGCGCGGAAGGCGGCGTCGAAGCGCTCCGGGCCGAGGATATACTCGCGCAGCAAGATCAGGCCGCCGGCCGGTTTGCGATAGGCCAGGAAGCCCAGGGCTTCCCGGCGAAGGCGATCGGCGTACGTCAGGATGGGCTGGTCGGCGATGGGCGACTGCATGGTGCGCGCCACGAGTTGCGCGTAGCGCTGCATGCCGGCCTGGGGCGTGCCATCGTAAAAGTCGAGGCCGGAGTAGAAGTTGAGAAAGGTGGTGAGCCCCTCGTCCATCCAGGCGTGGCGGCGCTCGTCCGAGCCCACCAGCATCGGAAACCATGCGTGCCCGAACTCGTGGTCGGTGACGCCAAAGAGGCCGCGGCCGCGGGCATTCACCGAGCAGAACACGATCTGCGGATACTCCATCCCGCCGACCACGCCGGCCACGTTAATGGCCACGGGGTACGGGTAGGTCTCCCACTGGTCGGAATAGTGCTCGATAGAGTGCTGCACGTACCGCGTCGATTCTTCCCAGCCGGGGTTCTGTGCCGAGCCGATGCCTTCTTTCGGGTAGAGCGACATCGCGAGGACGTC
>JAAAPH010000234.1 GCA_009908415.1 Bacteroidota bacterium | reverse complement strand
TGAGCTGCTCTACGTGGAGGAGTTAAATGGAGGAGGTACTCCACTTATCGGTGTTCACAAGCAACACTGAAATAATTCCCGCACGCTGCGTGTCAAGGCACCTCACCCCTGGGACCGAGGCGGCGAAGCCCCCTGCGCGCTGAATCACATTAGGTGAGCCGGAGGAAGAGGAAGGCGATGTAGCCGGCGAAGGCGATAAATCCCACGGGCGCAAGCCATTGATGCGTACGCTCGTGACGGGTGCCAAAGCCGACGAGACCCAGCACGAGAAAGCCGAGCCGAAACACCGGATCCGCGTCCCACCGGATGTCTCCGCTGATGATGCCTTCTTGCAGCAGGCTCACCAGCGGGATGAGGGTAAACAGGCCGAAGAACCAGCGCCGGTTCTCGAAGTAGCTGGCCTTCAGGTCGATGGCGGTTTCGCGGTCGAAGTCGGGGATGAGGAGCGCGCTGAGCAGGTACGCGAGCGTCGGGATGGCGAGGACGAGGAGGAAACTGAAGAACGTCCAGTCGGCCACGTCGCGCAGCTCGAAGACGGCCCACCAGATCTGCACGTGCAGCAGGAATAGCAGGCCGATCCAGATGAGCGACGGGCCGTACAGCCGGACGTCCGCCCGGAAGCGCATGAGCTTCGCGGCGCCGGCCAGGAGATGCGTGACGCCGAGGCCCAGCACGATCGAGATCAGCACGGAAAGGTATTCGAAGGCGCGCATCAGTCCTCGTCAAGTCGTGATTCGGTGGGGAAGAGGGGTTCACCGGAGGGGAGCAGATATCGGGCGAATGCTTCATCCGCCAGCAAACGCAGTGATCCGGTTTGCCATCCAAGTGCGAAACGCGGTCGTGGTCGGCGGCGAGTGCCGGCTGTCCCGGATAAGTTCGGTCTCCACATTCGGGATGTGCGATTCCGCGCGTTCGATGAGCGGGCCGCCGGGAAACGAGATGTCGTGCTCGGCGGCCATAATCAGGCACGGCATCGATAGGGCGTTCAGGTCGGCATCCGACGCCACTGGCGGGATGTCTCGACGGAGTGCGAAGTCGTTGAACGCATCGCCCAAGTAGTGCGCCCAGTCGTCGTCCCACGTGGTCAGCAGCGGGTCGACGAGAGTGCGGAGCCGCTTCGTTGTTGGTTTTATTTTGTACATGAGCATGGGCACGGCCATCTTCAGCAGGCCCTTGAGCACCGAGCCCTGGACGATGCCGGCCGGGACGAGCAGGATCAGCCGTCGGACGCGCTCCGGATGCGCCGTGGCGAACTGGCGCGCAACGAAGCCGCCCAGACTCACGCCAAAGAGGATGGCCTCGCGGACGTCCAGCGCGTCGAGAACCGCTCGCAGCCAGTCGGTATGAGCACGGTCGTCGTACGGCAGATGCATGGGCAGGCCCCGCACGGATTGCCCTGGCAGGTCCGGCGCGATGACGCGAAACCGATCCAGCAGCGGCCCCATCTCGGATAGCAGGTGGGCCGAGCTCGTCATCATGGCATGCAGGGCGATGAGCGGCGGCTTGGACGGGTCCCCGGCGATCAGTACGTGGCTGGGCCCGTGGGGCGTCGACACCGTGCGGGATGCGACGGGGGCATCCGCGCGGTCCAGAAATCGCTGGTACCACGTCTCCAGCCGCTTGCGGGCGTCTTCGCTCTTGAAAATGACCTCGCCCAATCCGTTCACCGTAGTTTGTGCCCGGTGTGTCGACAGCCCGCCTACTTTTCTGGCATTCACCGACGCGACGCAGAGGCCGTGCCATCGTCCGTCGGCGGCTCCACGACGAGCGTGTCGGTGGCCGTCTGCCTGCCCGCTTCGAAGCAGTACGTGGGTTGTGTTGTAGCTATCACGAGGCGCCCCAGGAACCCTCCAGCGGTACATGTGAGTATTCTATCATACGTGTCTTTCACTCAGCAAGCAACGCGATCATGAAGGAAACGTATGAAGCCGTTTACGAAGACGGGCTTCTCGAATGGCTAGAACGGCCGCCGCATCCGGGACGCTGCCGCGTACTCGTGACGGTACTAGAGGAACTGCCTCGGCACTCGTCCGAGGAGGTACAGCGCGTGCTTGATGAAACGCGTGGGACCTGGGACACAGGAACGTCGCTCGATGAGGTCGACCGCGATGTTGAAGCAATGCGTGAAACATGGAGTCGACCCTGGTATGAAGAGTGATGTTCGTTCGTCACGCGCCCTAATGCCGCTTTTCCATGCGCGTCTTCGATAGCAATGTGCTCATCTATCACCTGAATGACGCGCTTCCAAGCCGGGCGCTTTCGCGGGTGTCGGACTGGATTAAAGAGGGAGCTTACGTGTCTGTCGTGACGCGTATCGAAGTGCTGGGCTTTCGGCAGGCAAAGACAGCTGTGCAGAGCGCAGGACGTTTGTTGTCCCTCTTCAGCGAGGTGCCACTGCATGAAGCGATCGTGCAGCGGACGATCCGTTTGCGTCAGGCGCACACCATCAAAATCCCCGACGCCATCATTGCCGCATCAGCGTTGGATCGTGACGTACCGCTCGTTACCCGAAACATGGCCGACTTTGGGCAAATCGAGGGGTTGATGCTAGTGAACCCCTTCGAGAATTAGTTTCGCTCGGTGTGGAATGGGTTCCGTTCAGCGGATTGATGCAGAGGCGGTACCTTCGACGGGCGGCGCGACGACGAGCGTGCCGGTGGCCGTTTGTCCGCGCGTCTCCGGCCGGTACATCTCCTCGGCGGTGGCGGGCGGATGGCCGAACGTGCCGGGCGTCGTGGCGCGGGCGACGTACGTGTACGTGTGCTCGCCCTGCCGCAGGTAATCGGCGAAGAGGACCACGCGGTCGTCGCGGAGCTCGGTGTGGTTGAATGAGCCCCACCACCGGCCCGGCCCCGCCTCGGCGTCCTGCAACACGTCCTGCTCGGCGGTGACGAACGCCGCATTCACCGCTTCGAGGCCCGCCGGCAGCGCGTCGTCGACCGCCACGTAGTTGCGGTCGGCGGGGCTCGTGAGGCGCAGCGTGACACGCACGAGATCGCCCGACTCCAGCGTGATCGTGCGGTTGCCCGTCGCCATCGGGGTGCCGACGGGTTCGCCGCGTGCGTCCAGCGGCTGGATGGTGCGGGCGACGCTCAGGCCCTGCGAGCGGGCCGGCTGCGGCGCCGTCGTGAAGGTGGTGAGCCGGAGCGAGTAGGTCGCTGTGCCCGTCCCGGACGTGGTGATGTCGACCGGCAGCGTCTCATCGCTCGGTAGCTCAGCGGCCGGCACGGTCGCATTGGCGGTGCGGAGCGTGCGCTGCTGGAAGGCGGTCTGCAGGATCTGCCGGCCGGCCAGCTGCACCTCGGCCGTGAAGTCGGGCGCAGTGGTTTCGTACGCATCGAAGTACGCGCGGAAGGCGTCGACCACGGCGGCATTCTCCTGCGTGGAGGCCCAATGCCCGGCCTGCCGCTGGTTCATCAGGTAGCGGACCATCCGCTGGGCGAGCGGCTGGAAATCATCCGTCGGATTCGCCTCGATGAGCGCCGTGAGCCCGAACGCCGTCGCCCGTGTCGTGCTGCTGAAGATCCAGCCGGTGCGGTCGTTTTCCGGCACGGTCAAGTACGCCGCCGTGCCCTCCACACGGATGCGCTGCCGCAGCTGCTCGGCGAGCGGCGCCTGGTAGCGGTTGAGCGCCACTGCGTTGGCGCGCGTCACCGTGCGCAGCAGATGGCTCAGCGCCTCGGCGCTCTCGGGCGGATCGCTCGCCAGCGCGTCGATTTCGCTCTCCAGCACGCGGCCGTTCCGGACGAGCGCGTACAACATGAAGGCGCGCGTCTCGGCCCACACGTCGCTGTTATAAAAATCGGGCCGGTCGCTGCGGTTGCGGACCCACCGCGCCAGCGCGTCGACGGCCTCTGGCGCGAGGTCCGGCACGTCGTACCCGGCGGCCTGCGCCTCGGCGAGGGCGAGCACGACGTACGCACTCACGTACGGATTGGCCCGCGTGCCGCCCGACCACATGGCGAAGCCGTCGCCCGTCCAGTAGTCGTCCAGCGCGGCCATCCACTCGTCGATGGCCTGCTGCCGGTCGAAGCCGGGCACGGTCAGGTCGAAGGCGTCGAGCACGTCGCGGGCGACGAACACGGGGCGGATGCGCGAGGTGCGCTGCTCGATGCAGCCGTACGGGTAGTCGAACAGGTACTGGGCGGCGCCGTCGAGCCCGACGAGCGCGGTGCTGGCAAGCCGCGCCTCGAACGAGCCGAGATCGTCTACGCGGTCTGCCGGAAGCCGCAGCGCCTCCTGCGCCTGATCCTCCGTGGAGGCCAGCGTGGCGGACACCTGCTTCGTCGTCGGGCGCTGGATGGGGAGCGTCGTCTGGAGCGCATCCTGCTCATTGCCGAGCGTCGCGCGGAACTGGACGGCGGCCGTGTCCGGGCGCGGGGCCGTCCAGTCGAAGCGCACCTCCTGCGTCGCGCCGGCCGGGATATCGACGGTCTTCGAGGCCGGGCCGTCCAGCGTCAGGCCGTCGGCCTCGGCGGTGACAGTGGCCGTGCCGTACGAGCCGGTGCGGTTGCTGACGAGCACGCCGGCGGAGAACGTGTCGGCCATCCGGGCGAAGCGGGGCAGCGCGGGCGTCAGCACGAGCGGCTGCGTCACGGTGACGTCGGTCGATGCCGCCCCGAACGCATGGTCGACCGTGAGCGCCGTCGCCATCAGGCGGAACGTGGTCAGGCTTTCCGGCAGGCGGAAGGTGACCTGCGCCGATCCGTCGCTATCGGTGCGGAGGGCAGGCGCCCAGTGCGCGAGCGGGCGGAAGTCGGTGCGCAGCATGAAGTCGGGGTTGCCGCCCCCGCCTCCGAGGGCTTCGGCCTTCTGCCCGAAGCTGCGCTGCTCGATAAGATTGGCGCGCGACTCCGTCGTCGTCACGCCGAGCGGGCGCGGGCCGTAGAATGTGTCGAACGGATCGGGCAGGCGGTAGCCGATGAGGTTGAGCACGCCCGCATCCGCCGCGCTGAAGGCGATCTCGCCGGGCACGCCGTCGCCCGTGGCATCACGGAGCTGGAGGTCGACGGTCACGTCCTCGCCGGGGCGGTAGGTCTGCTGATCAGGGCTGACGTCGACCTGCAGGTGGCGCCGGCCGGCATCGACGCGCAGCGAGGCGTATCCGATCTTGAAGCCGGGCGCGCCGGGGTCGCCGCTCGCATCGGGCGCGGCCGTGCGGCCGGTCCACAGCATCACGCTCACGAAGGCGTTCGGCAGGTGCTCCTCCGTCAGCGGAATCTCGATCTGCGGCGTGCTGCCGGTGAGCGTCGTGACGCGGCTGGAGAGGATGCCCTCCCGCTCGACGGTGATGAGCGCCGTGGCCTCTTCGTACGGCGACTGCACCATGAGGCGCGCCGTCTCGCCGGGCGCGTAGCGGGTGCGCTCGGGGACGAGCTCGATGCGGTCGTCGTCTTCGCGGCGCCAGGCCACGTAGCCCGGTCCGGAAGCGTACAGGTAGGTTTCGGAGCGGA
Source organism: Bacteroidota bacterium (assembly GCA_009908415.1). Taxonomy (GTDB): domain Bacteria; phylum Bacteroidota; class Rhodothermia; order Rhodothermales; family Salinibacteraceae; genus JAAAPH01. The sequence goes on along the minus strand of JAAAPH010000234.1, from coordinate 18,021 downwards.
TCGTGTTGCCGCGCACGTCGCGCCCGGTGGCGCGGACGAGGTAGCGCCCGCCCTGCTCAACGGGCATCCGCAGCCGCGTGGCCGATCCGCGCTCGGTGGTGATGGCCTGCCGGGCGACGACCGTCTCCGTCCGTTCGCTGCGCCAGCGGAGGCGCCCGTCCGCGCCCACCTCGCGGACGCTGTTCCACTCTTCGCGCACGAGTTCGACAGTCACGTTCTTTCCGCCAACGGACGCGCCGTTCGGATCGATCGTCATCGCGTCGACGGTGATCGTCTTCGTCTGGCTCAGGTCGAGGAACGTCGTGCTCGGCTTCAGGCCGACGTAGAAGCGGCCGGGGTGGAGGGTGACCTCGGTGCGGGCGGAGGTGGTCTGGCGCGCCGGGCTCGTGACCGTCCCGCTGAAGGTGAGCGTGGTCACCGCGCCGTCTTCGTTGCCGGGAAGCTGCGTGCGGAGGGAGGCGGTGCTGTTGTCATCAAGTACGGTGTCGCCGCGGGCGAACATCTCGTACATGTAGCTGTCGAGCGGGCCGAAGCGATAGCCGTCGAACCCGGGCGGATCGTACGATCCGGGGCGCTGCTCCAGCTGGTAGCGGACGGGCTGCCCCGCCATCCCTGCGCCGAAGAGGTAGCGCGCGGAGATCGTGCCCTCGAAGAAGTCGCCCGCCACGTAGCTGTCGGCGGCCGTCTGTGCGTCCACGGCGAACGTCGCGCGGCGGAACGATTCGATCTGGAACGTGCCGGTCGCGATGCCCTCGCGCTCCCACGACCGCTCCGCGGTGAGCGTCGTATCGCTCGTCAGGCCGACGATCACCGTGTACGGGCCCTGCGCGGCGTCGTCGGGGGCTGCCCACTCGGTGTCGAAGGTGCCGAGGTCGCTCGGCAGGACGCGGCGGTCGAGGACGCGCTCGTCGCGCGGGTCGCGGATCAGCACGCGCACGCTGTCGCGGATCGACTGCCAGTCGGCGTCCGTGCGGGTGCGAAGGATCGCCTTGAGGTGCACTGTCTCGCCCGCTTTGTACAGCCCGCGATCGGTGAAGACGGAGCCGGCCTGCGTGCGCGGCTGCGGGTTCCAGTCGTAATTCACGTCGAAGCGGTACGGCTCCAGGCCCTCGTTGAAGAGGCTGCTCGTGAAGGCCACGTCGCCCGCGTGCTCGACGATGGCGTACTGCACCGGCGCGCGCCACCGGTCGGGCGATTCCAGGCCCAGGTCGGCCCATCCCGGCGTCTGGGCGCGGCCCTCGGCGTTCGTCGTGCCCGTCCACTGCACGGCGTTCGACGCGTCGCGGATGGTAACCGTGGCGCCGGCGACGGGCGCGGCGGTGGCCAGGTCGGTGACGACGATCAGGTTCTGGTGCGGGCTGAACTTGCCCGTGACGCCGAGGCGCGTGACCTGCGCGATGGCCCGCAGATCGGACTGCCCGCGTCCCGGGAGCCTCGGCGGTTGCACCCGCAGGCCGATGATGCCCGTGCTGTCGGTGAGCGCCGGGTCCAGCGGGAGCGCCGTGACGCCCGGTCGGTTGCGCTCCAGCCCGAGGGCGACGGTGCGGTCGGCAGCGACGGGTTCACGCTCGGGCTGACCGGGAGCGGCGCGGCCGTAGTAGTGGCTGTCGTCGTACGTGCGGAGGGCGGGCACGATGGCATCGGGTGCGAGCCGCTCCATCCCCACCTGCACGGCGTCGACGTTCACGGCGCGGACCGGGACGGCGGCGCGTTCGCCCGCTTCGAGCACCATCAGCCCGCGTTTCATCGAGAACGACGGCTCGAAGGCGCGCGTCTGGAACGCCGTCTGGGTCTGGGGGAGCGTCTGCCCGAACTGATCCGTCAGGTTCTGGATCGTGAGCGTGTAGCGCGTCTCCGGCGCGAGCGTGACGGGCAGCGTGTGCGACGTGCTCACGTTGGCATCGCGGGCCTCCACGCCGGGTGGCCACTCGACGGACGGCGCGAACGACACGGCCTGCCGCAGGCTGTCGAACCGGACGGGCGTGCTGAAGGTGAGCGTCACGCCACGCTCCGGGTCGAACGGCTGGCGCGTATCATAGCGGCGCGGCTGGGTAACCTCCGTGAGATCGAGCGGCCCAACCGTGCGGAAGGGAACGATCGTCGGTTCGGCGAGACCCAGCGGGCCCTGCGCGCTCGGGAGGCCCTGCTGCAGGAACACCTCGTAGTCGGTGTCCGGCGCCAGTCCGTCCACCGGTGTGAGGACGAGCGTGCTGTCGCCGTCGTTCGTGGCGCCGAAGGGTACCGGCTCGGTGCGACCCTGCGGGGTCGTGCGGCGGAGCGCGAGGTAGTCGCGAGCGGCCTCTGCCTGGACGCGCTGATTGAAGTGCAGGACGATGTTCTGCTGCGGATCGACGAAGCGGGCGTTGCGGTCGGGCGCGGAACGGATGAGTTGCGGGCGCGGCGTCTCGAAGGTCCACGAGAACGGCTCGGCCAGCGACGCGCCCTCCTGGCTGTCGAGTGTCGGCTGCAGCGTGACGGTAAACGGCGTGGCGGGCGGCAGCGTGGAATCGGGCGTGAAGATGAGCGTCTGCGTGCCGTCCCAGCGGAGCGATCCATTGAGCGGTGGATCCGTGGTGAGCACATCGGCCGGCGGCGCGGGCGCTTCGCCCAGCGGCACCATCGGCTGGCTGAAGGTGACCGTGAGGGGTTGGCGCTCATCCATCGATTGGAGCGTCCCGCTCGGCGTAGCGCTCAGGATGCGAAGCGGCCCCTCCAGCGTGGGCACGTAGCCCGGCGTCCCGGTCGGGGCTTCCAGGGCGACGGTTTCGACGGTCACCTGTTCGGGCGTGTCCGGCTCGCCGTGGCACGCGGCCCCGACCAGCGCAACGGCAATCAGCACAGCCCAGCGGAGAAATCGGTTCATTGTATTAGGCCACCAATATGAGGCAATGGGAGAGCGGGCCGCGGAGAGGTGGGGACACAGGAGGCAGAGGACACCGCACACAAGCTACGAAAATGCCAGAGGATGTAAAATACACGTCGTTCATTGATGCGATGGCCATTGATGCGATGGCGCCCGGGAAGTGCGGGTGTAACACCGAGAGGGGTTGGAGGACGGATGGGTTAGGATTGCCCCCAAGGGCTTTTCACGCTTCTTCATAATACCTGTCCCGTAAGGAGGGACATGGTCGTGTGTGGCAGCGTCGACGAGTCCGGCGGCGTCTGCCGCGAGCATTAAAACGGCCAACGAACAATGCGTCATCAATCAATGGTCTGGTATGAAGCGACTCCCGCGTGCCGCACAAGCTGTATTCGCTGTAGGACTCCTGCTCCTCCTCGGCGGGTGTGCTCAGCCCGGCCTCGTCCGCGAGGCTGCCCCTGAACGAGTGGATCGCCTCCAGCAGGCCCGGCCCGATGCGCTGCGGAGTGGCGCCCCGTCCAGCTTCCTCGTGATCGGCGACACGCAGGGCTCCTGGCGCGCAGAACACAAATTTTACCGCCGCGCCAACTGGGTCACGTGGAAGCAGGCGCTCATCCCGTTTTATCAACTGTACGTACTCGGGAATGGGGTGGTCGGTGGCGTCAACTACCTGCGCCATCAGCCCGATTTGGGCGCGGCGCCCCGTGCGGCCGTGCGGACTGCGCTGGATGCGGCATGGACCGCATCTTCCGACGCCCCGCCGCGCTTCCTGCTGCACCTGGGCGACTTGGTGGATGATGGGCGGCGCCCGGCCCACTGGACCGACTTTCTGGATGAGTATGCCGCTGATGAAGATGCGCTGTTGCGCACGATGCCTGTTCGGCCTGCCATCGGCAACCACGAGTTCGCCAACGACACGACGTACGGCAAACCGAACTACGACGCGCTCTTCGATGCCGAGCGCTTTTACGTGATCGACCTGCCGCACGCGGCGATCGTCGTGCTCGACTCGAACCGGCTCGTCGATATGGACCAGTACCTCGATGATGACCGGCAGGAGGCTCTCTTTCGCAAGTGGTTCGTGGGGGAGGACGAGCCGGCATGGCTGGAGCGCGTGCTCGCCGCCCGGGCGGATCGGCCCTTCAAGATCGTGGCCATGCACCATCCCGTCCTCACGCTCGCCATGCACGACACGGATTGGTACAGCCCGGCCAACGGCCCCGACCTGGCCGCCAAGCGCCGCGCGCTGCTCGACGTGCTGAAGGCGCACGGGGTACAGCTCGTGCTGGCGGGCCACGAGCATCTCTACGAACGCAACCGGCTTCGCTACCGGCAGGACCGGACCGAGCGGCTGCTGCATCAGGTCATCAGCAGCGGGGGCGGGGCCGTGGTGCGGCCCGAAACCCCGGCTGCGGTGCGGGAGCGGCGGCTGGCCCGCTATCACGCGCAAGGCATCCCCATCGAGCCCGTCATGCAACGGTCCGTCTACCACTATTCTCGCGTCGACGCCACCGCCGATTCGCTGCGTGTGACCACCTTCGAGGTCGACGTCGACACGCCGCGGGCGCCGGCGGTGCTGGACCGGCTTGTGATCGGGCGCGACGGGCAGGGGCGCCCCTCCGAGGCCCATCGCCACAAGGATCCAGCGGGGCTGTAACGGTGGCCACGTTGAACAGACTCGTGCAGTGTCCTGGTGACATGGATTCCCTCTGCCTCGAAGCGTATTCAGCCCCGTACCATGCTTTGCGTGTTCAGTCGACTCTTTCCGCAACGCGCCGACCGATGGCGCCTTCGCGTGGTCCCGCTCGTGGTGCTCGTGTGCGCCGCGTTGAGCACGTCCCTGGCTCATGGACAGTCAGAAGACGATGGGTCCTCCCGCCGGGCGGCACTGCAAGCCGCCCGCGAAGCAAAGACCGATGCGGACCTGGCGCCTAAGCCACGCACCCGCCTGGAGTCGACCCTCTTATGGGTCGAAGAGAATAATATCCCGCTGATCCTTGCTGGTGCGCTGCAGACGCCGGTGCGCGTCCTGCCCGGCGGCATTGGACCGGAGACGGGCATCGGCGGACGGCTGGCCTACGTGCCGTTCTTCCGGCGCGACGACCTGGACGTGTTCTTGGCCGCGGGGGGGAGCCACCGCGGGTATTGGGCGCTGGAGGCCACGGCCGGCTACCGGCAGCCCCGGTGGTTTGGGTACAGCTACGCGCGGTGGCGCGATCGGCGCGACCGGTTCACGGTCACCGCACAAAACACGCGGTTGCTGGACGACGGCTTTTCCATCGGGAACGAGATCCGGTACGACGTGGCCGATCTCACCACGGGCGGCGTGGTCGGCCTGCGGCCCACGCCGGCGCTCACGCTGGCCGTGGGCGGTGCGTACGCGCAGTACGACCCCAACCCCGATCCAAACAATCAATACGACGAGCCCGGCGGCCCGTCGATTCCCTTTTCCGAACAGACCCGCTACACGGGCGTGACGGCCCACCTGATCTGGGACACGCGCGACGCGCGCTACGAGCGCGGCTTCGGGGAGCGGTACACGCCCAACACCGATGCGCTCACCGACCGGCCGCTGAGCCCCCACACCGGCACGCTGCTCACGATCGAGGGCATGCGCTTCTTCGAGTCGACCAACACCGACGGCGACTTTGCGCAGCTCACTGTCGAGGCGCAGCAGTACCTTTCGTTCTGGAGCAAGTACCACACGCTCGCGCTGCGGCACCGCACCGTGCTCACCGACCCGGATAACCGCGCTCGCGTTCCGTTCTACCAACTGCCCTATCTCGGGGGCGCCCACACGCTCCGTGGATACGACACGTTCCGGTTCCGCGACCTGCATGCGCTCGTCTACAATGTCGAGTATCGCTGGCAGGTTTGGCTCATGGCGGACCTCGTCCTCTTCGCCGATGCAGGCAAGACGTTCGACGAAGCAACCGCCTGGGGCCTCACCAACCTCCAAACGTCGGTGGGCGGCGGCCTCCGCATCGCGACCGGCCGGTCGACGCTCGTGCGGCTGGAAGTGGCCCGCAGCCCCGAGGACGTCCGCTTTATCGTTCGCTTCAGCAGCAGTTTTTAATCCCCAACCGTCCGACGCTCATGCGTTCTTCGTTCCGCTACGTGGTGCACTACATGGTGCTGCTCGCCTTTGGGGCGTGCTTTGCGGCCGGCCCGGCCTCCGCCCAGGTGTTTGTGCCGGATGATCCCGTTGCCGTGGACCCGGACCGTGCTGACATTCCGCCCCCGGCGGAGCGCGCGCTTTCGGACTACTACGACTACTATGAACAGGCCGTCCGTGACGCCGGGCGCACGGGCGGGCGGGCCATGAACATCAACACGCTGGGGGAGGTGCCACGCTCCAGCTGGTACCGGCCCCGGCACTATCAGGAGCGGATGACCAAGGCCGAGCTCCGCCGCGGCCCCCTGCGCGACGACGGGCCGGATGCCTCGGGCCCGTGGCGCGTGACCGGCGGGAAGAGCGAAGGCAAGTCCGCGGGGTTAACGATCGTGGACGAGAGCGGCGACCGGTACCTGCTCAAGTTCGATGCCCCGGGCTTCCTGGAACTGTCGACCGGCGCGGAGGCCATCGCGACGCGCATCTTCTATGCGCTAGGCTATCACGTGCCCGAAAACTACCTCGTCCGCTTCACACGCGACCGTCTGACGACGGACCCGGAAGCCACTTTCGTGGGGCCGACCGGCGAAGAGGAGCCGCTCGACGCGGCCGCCATTGACGGCATTCTCGACGAGGTCGCCCAATATCCCGACGGCTCGTACCGTGCTCTGGCGAGCCGTTTCCTGGAGGGCCGCCCGCTGGGGCCGTTTCGCTATCACGGCACGCGGCCGGACGACGGCAACGATATTTTTCCGCACGAGATGCGGCGCGAGCTCCGCGGCCTGCGCGTAGCCGCCGCGTGGCTCAATCACGACGACTCGCGCAGCATCAACTCGCTGGACGTCTACGTCGAGGACGGGGGTCGCTCGTTCGTGCGGCATTATCTGATCGATTTTGGCACCACGTTCGGTGGCGGGCCGCTCGGCCCCAAGGGGGCGTGGGTCGGTCGTGAGTACATTGCCGACATCGACCGCGTGCTGACGAGCGCCGTAACGCTTGGGTTCGCCGGCCGCCCCTGGACGCGCGAGAACACGCCGGGCATCCCGGCCGTGGGCCGGTACCGCATCGAATACTTCGAGCCAACGAAGTGGAAGCCGCAGTACCGCAATCCGGCCTTCTCCAACATGGATCGCGACGACGCCTTCTGGATGGCGAAGCGGATCGCGCATTTTACCGATGCCGAGCTCCGCGCGCTGGTCGAGACCGGCCGCTACACCAACCCCCGCGCGACCGCGTACCTTACCCGCGCACTGATCGCTCGCCGCGATAAGATCGCGGAGGCCTACCTCGGCCACGGCGGCGGCTTCGACCGGTTCGCGGTGGCCGATGGGCACGTAACGTTCGCGGACCTCATCGCTCCCAAAGAGGCCGCCGACGCGAGGTATACCGTTCGCTGGTTCGCCTTCGACAATGCGACGGGGCGTCGCACCGACACGCTCGGCCGGGACACGTTGGCCAGAGCGTCCGCGACGCTGCCGGCCGCCGACGCCGATTACCTCGTGGGGGCGTTTGCCCGCGTCGGGCATCCGGGTACCACCGAGGTGTACGTCCGGCACGACGAGGCCCCCGAGGTGGTGGGCATACGCCGCCACGCCGATGGGCTCCCCAACACGGTCCCCGTGTGGACGGTGATTCCGGATCGGTGGCAGGCAGCGGCCCCTGCGGCGCGTCCGGAGGTGCCGGTGTCCACCCACGGCACGCCGTAGCTCCCCCTTGACGCTGCTTCCTCCTCTACCCCCCTGACCTGCCATGGCGTTGCTCCAGACGATCCGCGACCGGTTCTTCGACATCCGCAGCGGCGAGGCGCCGAAGGCGTTCGGGCTGTCGTTCTACTTCTTTCTCGTGATCGCCGTTTTTTGGGTGCTCAAGCCGCTCAAGCGCGGCCTGCTCATCGGCTACTTCGGCGAGGATCCGATCACCCTGGTGGGGTGGACGCTCACCGGCGCCGAGGCCGAGCAGATGGGCAAGGTGCTCAACATGTTTGTGGCTTATGCCATCGTGGTCGCGTTCACGTGGCTCTCGACCCGCCTCTCGCGCCAGCAGCTCGTGGCGGCGTTCAGCGCCGTGTTTGGCGGCCTCTTTGTGCTGTTCGCCGTTACCATCGAAGGGCTCGGACAGGCGGGCGTGTGGTCGTTCTACGTGCTCGGCGATATCTGGACGACGGTGATGGTAGCCACCTTCTGGGCCATCACGAACGACCTGAACACGGCCGACGAGGCCGAGCGGCTCTACGGCGTGATCGGGCTGGGCGGCGTGGTCGGCGGCTTTGTGGGCGCCTCGGTGGTGTCCGGGCTTGTGACCGACATCGGACGGGCGCCGCTGCTGCTGGGCTTGCTGCTCCCGCTGGCCGCCATCGTCGGCCTGGTCTATTGGATCAATCGATGTGAGGTGCAGCGGGGCACCTGCCCGGAGGACGAGCGGCCCTGTTGTCCGGAGGAGGACGCCTCGGCGTCGGCCGAGGAGGCGGAGACGTCGGGCGCGAACGCCGCCCTTGAAGGGGCCAAGCTGGTTTTCCAGTCGAAGTACCTGCTCGGCATCGCGGGTGTGCTCGCGCTTTACGAGGTCACCTCGAACGTGGTCGACTTCCAACTTGCCACCGTCGTAGAGACGCGCATCACGAGCGACCTGGCGCGCGATCAGTTCTTCGGCTTCATCGGGCAGGCGACGGGCATCGTGTCGATTCTCGTGCAACTCATCGTGACGCCGTACGTGCTGAAGCGCTTCGGCGTGCGGGTGGCGCTCTTCGTGCTGCCGGCCGTCGTGCTGATCGGCTCGATGGGCTTTTTGGCCGTGCCCGTCCTCGCGCTGGCCGGCTTCATGTCGGTGGGCGACAACGCGCTCAACTACTCGATCAACCAGTCGGCCAAGGAGGCGCTCTACACGCCCACCTCACAGGACGCGAAGTACAAGGCGAAGGCGTTCATCGACATGTTCGTGCAGCGCGCGGCGAAGGTGTTCTCGGTGGGCCTCAACCTGAGCCTGCCGGCCCTTGTCTTCGGCAGCGTGCGGTGGCTGTCGATTCCCGTCATTGGCATCATCGCCGCGTGGCTGGGTGTGATCCGCTTCCTCGGGCAGCAGTTCGAGACGCGCGCCGCGGCGCAGCGCACCGCGGAGGGGGACGGCGCAGCCCCCGACGCGGCGCCTGCGCTCGCGGAGGCCGAGGAACCGACGGACGCTGGTGAGGCGGATGCCGGAGCGGCGGAGCGGGGAACTGCATCGTAGCGAGTGCGTGGCGTGCGTGCTAGACCGAACGGGCTGATTCTGAATACTGCATGACGCTGCGCAAGCTGCTACATCCGATCGCGGACGTCCGCGCCGACGAGGCGAAGCCGGTGCTCCTCATGGGGAGCTACTACTTCGTGCTGCTGGTGACGTACTATCTCCTCAAGCCGGCGCGGGATAGCCTCTTCCTTATCGAGATCGGGCCGGAGCAACTGCCGCTCGTTTTCATGCTGATCGCGGCCGTCGTGGCGCCCCTCACGCGCCTGCACAGCCGGGTCGCGGCCCAGACGACGCTCCAGCGGCTGTTGATGGGCGCGACCCTCGGCCTAGCCGCCTGCCTGGTGGCCATGTGGGGGGTGTTGGGCCTCCAGGGCGCCTGGCTCTACTACGTGCTCTACATCGGCGTGAGTATCTACGGGGCGCTCGTCGTGTCGCAGTTCTGGCTGCTGGCGAATCACGTCTTCACGGCCTCGCAGGCGCGCCGCCTCTTTGCCATCCTCAACGTAGGGGCCACGCTCGGCGCGTTCGTGGGGGGCGAGGTCGCCAACGCGCTCGTGCAGCACCTCGGCCTGCGCACGGTGGACCTCCTGCTCGTCACGGCCGGCGTGCTCGTGGCAACGCTCGGCTTCATCCGCGCCGCCATCCGGATGGGGGAGGGCGGCGATGTGCCCGCCGACGAGGACGCCGACACGGACAGCGGTCACTGGGCGGCATGGCAGACGATCCGCAAGTCGCCCCTGCTCACGATCATCGTCGTGATCATTGGGCTGGAGATGATGACCGCCACGTTCGTCGACTTTGAGTTCAAGACGATCACGGCACGTGCCTTCCCCACGGAGACGGAGCTGACCGGATTTCTGGCGACGTTCTACGGGCGGGTCAGTCTCATCGCGCTGCTCTTCCAGTTGCTCGTGCTGCCGCGCATGCTCATGCGCTTCGGTGTGGGGAGCGCACTGCTCCTGATGCCGCTCGGCATCTTGGTGGGGGCGCTCTCGCTGTTCGTGCTGCCGATGCTGTGGGCCGCCGTCCTGCTCCGCGGCGCCGACCAGAGCTTCGAGCACTCGGCCGACAAGGTGGGCCGCGAGCTGCTCTTCCTACCCGTGCCCATGGCGGTGAAGCAGCGCGTCAAGGTGTTCATCGACGTCTTCATCGACCGCGGCTTTCGCGGGGTGGCCGGTGCGGCCCTGCTCGCCCTCACCGCCTGGCTGGGCCTCGGCGTGCAGGCGCTGGCCCTCGTCATAATGGGGCTGGTGGCCGCCTGGATCGCCGCTGCCTGGATGGCGCGCCATCGTTACACGGCCGCGTTCGAGCAGGCGCTCCGCCGCGGCGAGGTCGAGATGACGACGACGTGGACGGCCACCACGAGCGTTGACCAGGCGCTCACCGTGCTCCGCACCGGCGTGATGGAGGCCGACGACAAGACGATCTTGTACGCGCTGCAAGCCCTGGCCGGGCGGGACGACGAGCGCATCGTCGAGGTCGTGCGTCCGCTGCTGCGCTATCCCTCGCCCGACGTGCGGCGCGAGGCCATCAACACGCTCGACGCGCAGTCCGACGCGCCCCCGCTTCCGGAGGTCGAGGAACGGCTGCTCGATGACGACGCCCAGATCCAACATGCGGCCTTCCATTACCAGTTCACGCACGGCGCCTCGGGGATGCAGAAGCTGGATGCCTTTCTGGACGATCACGACGATCCGGCGCTCCGGGAGGCGGCCGCGGCGTGTGTCGTCCGCTTCGGGACGGACGAACAGCAGCACTGCCTCACGCCGCCGCTGATCGACGAGCTGCTCGATCACGACGATCCGGACCTCCGGGCCGGGCTGGCGCAGGCGCTGGCCGACCCCGATGATCCGGCCGCGCAGCGTTCGCTCATCGAACTGGCCCACGACGAGTCCGCACGGGTGCAGCGGGTGGCCGTGCAGCGCATGGGCGCCACCCAGGAGCCCGCGTTCGTGCCCGTGCTCGTCGACCTGCTGGCCGATGACGACGTGCACGTGGCCGTGTGGGATGCGCTCGCCGGCTACGGGGCCGACATCCTCGATGCACTCATCGAGGCATTCGAAGATCCGGATACGGACGAGCGCGTACGGCGCCGCATCCCCCGCGTGGTGAGTGCCATCCCACGGCAGCGCGCCGTCGACCTGCTGATGCCTCGGCTGGAATGCGAGGACCCGGTCCTGCGCTACAACGTGTCCGCCGCGCTGCTCCGGCTGCGTGCGCAGGCGCCCTCTATCGACGTCCCACAGGATGCGGTTGAGGAGGCGCTGGACCACGAAATCGCCGTCTATTACGAGCTGGCACAGGCGCTGTACCGCTTCTGTGCGTCGACCCATCCCGAGAGCCGCCACGCCAATCTGGAAACCGTGCAGGACGCGCCCGTGCCGTCCGAGCGGCTCGACAAGCTGCTCGACGAGCGGATGGAGCGCAGCGCGCAACGCATCTTCCAGCTCCTCGGCCTCCGCCATGCGCAGCGCGTCGTCCGGCTGGCCTACGACGCCATCGTGAGCGACCACGAGCAGCTGCAGGCCCTGGCCGTCGAATGGCTCGACAACGCCGTCGACCCTCGGCTACGGCGCCTGCTCCGGCCCATCCTCGATCCGCCGTCGCTGGAGGCCGTTGCCGCCACGGGCCGGCGCTTGCTGGGGCGCGACCTCTCGCGCCTCGACGACGCACTCGCTCTTCTCATCGACGCGCCCGATCCAACCATGCAGGCAGCCGCGCTTGGATTGGTCCCCCACGCGCCCACGCCACACCTGCTGCAGCGGGCCGAGGCGGCGACGGACAACCCCGATGCGCGCGTGCGCAGGGCGGCCGAGTGGGTGCTCGAAAACACCGACCTGACCGCCGCTGCGTCGTAGGCGGGCTGTGGGAAGGCGCCGTCGAGCCCTTTCGCGCCCTTTTCTCCGTCCGAAGCGTGCGCTCAGGGTGCTTCGTCGGTGGATGAAAGCGTGTTGGTGGATGAACGGATGGACGTGTGAACGTTATCCGCGTTTCACGTTCAGACGTCCACGTGTCCAAACCTCTACACGTCTACACCTCGCACGTCGGTACTACTCCGCGTACAGCAGCCGGTAGCCGTACGGTTCCAGGTCCAGCGTGTCGACCGACACGGCGGCGCCCGTAAAGGCGTTCGTCCAGGCGCGGTTTCGGTACGCCGTGGGGACGGGCACCTGGACGGACCGGTCGCGCACGTTGACGGCCACGAGTGCCGTCTCGTCCTCGAAGGAGCGCGTGTAGAGCAGCGCATCCTCGGCGTCGGGCGTGAGCATTGTGAGCGTACCGCGCCGCAGCGCCGTGTTGTTGCGGTAGAACGTCAGGTACTCGGTGTAGAAGGCGAACAGGGCGTTGTCCGCGGTGCGCGACCAATCGTACGGCGTGCGCGCAAAGAACGAGACCGTGTCGGCGACGCCGAGCTCCTGGCCGTTGTAGACGAGCGGCACGCCGGGCATTGTGGCGGCGAGGACGAAGGCGGCCTTCGAGCCCTCCATGCCGTCAAAGAGTTCGAGGGGCGTCTCGTCCCACATGCTCTCGTCGTGGTTCGTTGTGAAACGGAGCCGCTTTGCGCGCGGCGGCAGACGCTCCAGCGTCGTGTCGACCTGTGCGGCGAGTTCGCCTACGGGTGCGCCTTCCCACACGGCCTTCAGCGCGCCGTAGAACGGCCAGGCGTACGTGTAATCGAAGCCGGCGGCGTGCATCTCGGGCTCGGCGGCCTCGGCCAGCATGAGCACCGGCTTGATGGCTTCAACCGAGTCGATGGCCGCCGTCCAGAAGTCGACGGGCACCTGGTGGGCAACGTCAGCGCGGTAGCCGTCGATGTCGTACTCGCGCACCCAGTACTGCATGACATCGATCATCTCCTGGCGCATCGCCTCGTTCTCATAATCGAGTTCGACGACGTCCGTCCAGTCCGTCGTATCGCCGTCGAGGAGCGGCACGGTGAAGCCGTCGATGGGGCCCTCGCTGTACCACTCAGGATGCTCGTCGAGCCACGGGTTGTCCCACGCCGTGTGGTTCGCCACGAGGTCGATGATGAGGTGCATGTCGCGCGCGTGTACCGAGTCGACGAGCGCCTGGAAGTCTGCTTCCGTGCCATAGTCGGGATTCACGGCGTAAAAGTCGCGCACGGCGTACGGCGAGCCGAGGGCGCCGATGTCGGTCTTCGCCCGCTCCTCGCCCACAGGGTGGATCGGCATCAGCCAGAGCGTGGTGACGCCCATGGCCTCCAGCGCGTCGAGCCGGTCGATGGCGCCCCGGAAGGTGCCCTCCTCCGAGAAATCGGGGATAAACACTTCGTAGACGACGGCGTCGTTGACCCAGTTCGGCGCGCCCACGCCATCGGGGGCTGTGGCCGGCGTGGCCGACGGCTGGCAGCCGATGACAAGGCCCAGCGTGAGGACCAGCGCCGTGCCCAGTGCGCGGACGGACAGCTTATGCATGATGCGAAGGAGATCCGTGAGGAAGAAACGCGGACGCTCAAAACGTGCACATCACGAAGTATAAGGCACAGTGATGGCCCTGTCAGCGGCGGCTGCCGTGCTTTTCCAGAACCTTCTCTTTCTTCGCCTCAATCTCAGGTTGCGTGCGGAGCGCCCAGATGCGGTCTTGGGCGTGGTGGTAGGCCGCGTTGTGGTCTACGATGCGCTCCGGGTAGTCCTCGCCCACGACGCAGCCCGTGGCGTGCTGCTCGATAGGCGGCATGGTCCAGGGCGCGTGCACGCTCGCCGCGTTGTCCACGCCGCGCAGTTCGGGCACCCAGCGGCGGATGAATGTGCCGTCCGGGTCGTGGTCCTTACCCTGCTTCACCGGGTTGTAGATGCGCACCGCGTTGATGCCCGTCGTGCCCGATTGCATCTGCACCTGCGGATAGTGGATGCCGGGCTCGTAATCGGCCATGAGCCGGGCGTAGAACGGGGCGAAGCGGCGCCAATCGAGCCAGCAGTCGTACGCGGCGAACGAGCAGAGCATCGCGCGCATCCGGAAGTTGAGCCAGCCCGTCGTCCGCAGACAGCGCATGCAGGCATCCACCATGGGGAAGCCGGTGCAGCCCGCTTTCCAGGCGGCGTACAGGGTCTCGTCGAATTCGTCCTCGCGGAGGGCATCGAAGTCAGGAATGAAGCTCTCGTGCTCGATGCGGGGCGCGTCCTCCAGCTTCTGCATGAAGTGACTGTGCCAGTGCAGACGGCTATCGAACGCGTTGAGCGCCTGCCGCCACTGGCCGGCGTCCTCGTGGTCGACGCCGTCGAGTTCATCGCGCCGCGTGCGGAGCGCGTGCACCACCTGCCGCATGCTGATGGTGCCGTACGCGAGGTGGACGGAGATCCGTGAGCAACTGGTCTCGGCCGTGAGCGGGCTGGAGATGTCCTGCTGATACCGACGGCCACGCCGGTAGAGGAAGCTCTGGAGCGTGTCGTGCGCTGCCGCCTCGCCGGCCTGCTGGAGCGCGGCCGTGCAGGGCGGCAGGTCCAGGTCCGCGTGTGTGGGGATGGGCCCCGGGTCGATGTCGACCGGCGTGAGTGCCTCGGGCGGGTCGGTGCGCGGCTCAGCCATCTGCGCCTCCCACCGGTCGGCCCAGCCGTCGCGGTCGGCCAGCGGACGGGTGACGCCCATGTGCGGCGCCTCGGCGAAGGGCACACCGTGGTCACGGCACCAGCGGCGAACGCGCTTGTCGCGCGCGAACGTGATGCCGTTGCCCGTCTCCTCGTGGGCCCAGAGCTGGAGCGCGCCAAGTCGGTCGCGGAGGGCGTCCAGCACATCCGGCATCTCTCCGATGCACACGACGAGGGGCTGCCCTAATTCGGCCAGTCGCCCTCGCAGCTCCACGAGGCTCTGGCGGATGAGCGTCCAGTGCCGCGCCGAGAAGTCCGGCGCCCCGATAACCGACGGCTCGGCGACGTAGAGCGGCAGCACGGGGCCGCGGCGCGCCGCCTCGGCGAGCGGGCGGTGGTCGCGCACGCGGAGGTCACGCTTGTACCAGACGATGTGGACAGCCTCGGACATGGCAGAAGATCGGTGGAGGAAATACGTCAACTGAACCGTGCCTACACCCGGCTGATTCACCGCGGGCGAGCCGTATCGGAGACGTTACAGCGGCATCCGATGCGGGGGCGGGGCGTAGGAAATGACCTCACACGCGAATGCAAGACAAGGCCATAGACATTCTGCCGCGCGGATGTATTTTGTGCGATACACCCATCGCCTAAAAAGGACCACCTTCCCGTCTTGCACGATGAGTTGGCGCCGTCGCATGGTACCATTCCATAGCCGCCGGTTGGTGCGCGGAGGCCTCCTGCTTCTTGCGGCTGGACTGCTGTGGGCATCCGGGCTGAGGGTCAGCCGCGCGCAAGCGGTCCGCGCGCTCTCACCGGACGCATGCGTGGAGATCGGGCTGGCGAACAACCGGTCGGTGCAGGCGTCGCGGGCGCAGGTGGCCGCTGCCGAGGCGCGCCAGTGGGCGGCGCAGACGGCGCGCTTGCCCCAACTCCGCGGGCAGGGCCAGTACCAGCGGCTGAGCGACATCCCCGAGTTCGACATCCCCTTCCCGCTGCCGGACGACCCCGGTCTGTCCGAATCGATCACCATCGCACCCGCCATCCGCGACCGGTACAATCTGCAAGCCAGCGTGCAGCAGCCGCTGTTTACCGGGCTCCGCCTCACGAATCAGGTGCGGGCGGCCCGGCACGACGCGGCGGCGGCCCGGCACGAAACGCAGGCGACCGAGGGCGAGGTCGCCTATCGCATCCGCGAGGCCTACTGGCACCTGAAGAGCGCCCTGGCCGCGCGCGCCGTGGTGGCGAAGGCGCTGGAGCAGGCCGAGGCGCAGCTGGCCGATGTGCAAAACCGCCGCGCGCAGGGGATGGCGCTGGAGAGCGACGTGCTCGCCGTGCAGGCCCGCCGCTCGGAGATCCGCCTGCAGCAGCTCGACGCCGCCGACGCTGTGCGCGTCGCCCGCCTCAACCTGAACTACCGGATGGGCGTGCCGCTCAATACCCCGATCGAGCCGACGGGCACCGTCACTGTGCAGCCGCTGGCGGATAGCCTGTCGACGCTCACGGCGCGGGCCCTGCGGCAGCAGCCCGAGCTGCGCGCGCTGGACGCCACCGTGCAGGCGCTCGACGCCAGCGTGGGCGTCGCCCAATCCGGCTGGCTGCCCGACGTCCGCTTGCAGGGCACGTACACCTACGCCCGGCCCAACCCCTTCATCGTCCCGCAGGAGGACGCCTTTGCCGGGACGTGGGAGGTCGGCGTCGCCCTGTCGATGGACCTCTGGAACTGGGGGCGCACGGGAGCGCAGGTGGACCAAGCCCAAGCCGAGCGCCGCCAGGCCGAGGCCGAGCGGGCCGACCTGCGAGAGGCCGTCCGGCTGGACGTGACACAGCAGGTGCTGGCCGTCCGCCGCGCTATCGAGGCCGTGCAGGTGACCGAGCAGGGGCGCCAGGAGGCCGAGGCCGCTTATCAGAACCTGCAGGCCCAGTTCCAGCAGGGCGCTGCGCTCACGGCCGAGCTGCTCGCCGCCGAAGCCACCTTCCGCCGCGCCGAGCTGCGCCACGCCGAGGCCCGCGCCGACTACGCCATCGCCCGCGCCGCCCTCCGCCGCGCCCTCGGCGACGACCCGCGGAGGCCGTGATGGAACCGCTCGCCAATCACCTACCGGATGAAACCGCCGAGATCGTCTTCCAGGCACGCGGCCTGACGAAGATCTACGACATGGGCGAGGTGCAAGTCGTCGCCCTCCGCGGGACCGACCTTGACCTGTACGCCGGCGAGCTCGTCGTGCTGCTCGGCCCCTCGGGCAGCGGCAAGTCGACGCTGCTCAACATCCTCGGGGGGCTCGACACCGCCACCGAGGGCACCGTCCTCTACCACGGGCAGGATCTGACGAAAGCCACCGACCGCGAATTGACCGAGTTTCGGCGGTTCCACGTGGGGTTCGTCTTCCAGTTTTACAACCTGATTCCGAGCCTCACCGCGCGCGAGAACGTCGCCATCGTGACCGAGATCGCGGAGGATCCGATGACGCCAGAGGAGGCCCTCGCCATCGTCGATCTGGAGGATCGGATGGACCACTTTCCGGCGCAGCTCTCGGGCGGGCAGCAGCAGCGCGTGGCCATCGCCCGCGCCATCGCCAAGAACCCGGCTGTGCTGCTCTGCGACGAGCCCACCGGCGCGCTCGACTCCGAGACGGGCATCGTGGTGCTCGAGGCGCTGGCGCGCGTGAACCGCGAGCTGGGCACCACGACGGCCGTCATCACGCACAACATCGTCATCGGCGACATGGCCGACCGCGTGATTCACCTGCGCGACGGACAGATCGCCGAGGTGGAGCGCAACGCATCGAAGAAGGCGCCGCACGAGATGACCTGGTGATGCTTATGCGTGTGGGCGTGTGGGTGTATGGGAGAACGGGAGTGGGAAAGAACTATGCTTCCTTATCCTTTTCTTCGATTCATCGATTCGCCGACTCGACGCCCAAACCCCTACACGCCCAAACTCCCATACCCAGATGAACGCCATCGACCGCAAACTCTGGCGCGACGTGTGGGCCCTGCGCGGGCAGGCGGCGGCCATTGCGCTGGTGATGGCCTGCGGGGTGGCGACGTTCGTGATGTCGCTCAGCACGCTCGACTCGCTGCAGCAGACGCGGGCGATGTTCTACCAGGAGCACCGCTTCGCCGAGGTGTTCGCCTCGCTCAAGCGCGCGCCGGAGAACGTCGGGGAACGCCTCCGGACCATGCCCGGCGTCCAGCAGGTGCAGACGCGCGTCGTGGCGATGGCGAACCTCACCGTGCCGGGGTTCGACGAGCCGGTGCGCGGACAGTTTGTCTCTATC
>JAAAPH010000410.1 GCA_009908415.1 Bacteroidota bacterium | reverse complement strand
GCTGCGCCGCTTCCGCGTGACGCCGATGCCCACGTGGCTCGTCCTCGCCGCGCACGGGCTCGTCGCGCTCGTCATGGTGCTGATCGGGACGGGGCTCGTCGTCGGGGCAGGGATCGCACTCTTCGACCTGCGCCTGCCGGCGTCGCCCGTCGGCGTGATCGCGGCGACGGTGCTCGGCAGCGTGAGCTTCCTGGCCGTCGGCTTCCTGCTCGGCGGCACGCTCCCCACCGCGCGGACGGCGCAGGCGGTGGGCATGGCGCTCTTCTTCCCGATGCTGTTTCTCTCCGGCGCGGCGCTGCCCCGCCTCCTCTTTCCCGACTTGCTGCGCCAGATCAGCCTGTTCTTCCCGCTCACGCATGTGGTGACGCTCATCCAGAACGTCTGGATGGGCGCCGGGTGGAATATGGTAGCGCTCGGCGTGCTCACCGGCCTGCTAGTGACGAGCGCGGCCGGCGCCATCGCGCTCTTCCGCTGGACGTGACCCCAGACGTGCCCCCATCCGCCATGCCCTCTGCTTCGTCGATCTCCCCGAATGGATCCGGCGCCTCGCTGGACGCGCCGCCGGTGCCCAAGCCGCGCCCGACCGTCAAAGGCGTAGCGCTGGCCGGGGCATTCTGGGTGCTGTTCGCCGTCTTGTACGCGCTGCTCATCGCGCAGAGCGAGGGCATCCCGTTCATGTGGACGCTGCCCGGGCAGGCCATGGCGGCCGCCATTCTGGCGCTGTACAGCGTGCCCGTGTGGCTCCTCACCGTGCGCGGGATGGACGAGTGGCACGGCGGCTGGGTGGTGGCCGCGCACCTCGTCCTCGGCCCGGTCTACGCCTGGGCCGGACTGGAGACGCATATCGCGCTGCTCACCGCCGTGGCGGGCGCCCCCGTGGCCGGCGAGGTGGAAGCACGCTACGGGTGGATCGTCGCCTCGAACGGGACGATCTACGCCATCCAGTTCGCTATCTATCACCTCGTGCGATCCACCCAGCGGCTGCGCCTGCAGGAGCGGCAGGCCGCCGAGTACCGGGCCCGCGCCCGCGAGCAGGAGTTCGCCGCGCTCAAGGCGCAGGTCAACCCGCACTTCCTGTTCAACACGCTCAACTCGATCAGCGCGGCCGTGAAGACGACGCCGGACCAGACGCGCGAGATGATCGCCCAGCTGGCCGACCTGCTGCGCTACGCGCTGGACGGCACGCGGCGCGACCTCGTGCCGCTGCGCGACGAGCTGCGCTTCGTGACGGCGTACCTCGACCTGGAGGCGCACCGCTTCTCGGACCGACTGCAGGTGACCGTGGACGTGCAGGTGGACGACGCCGCGCTCGACACGCCTGTGCCGCCGATGGTGCTGCATCCGCTCGTCGAAAACGCCGTCCAGCACGGCATCGCGCCGAGCGAGGCGGGCGGCACCATCACGCTCCGCATCGCCCCGGACGGCGACCGCCTGCGCGTGACGGTGACGGACACGGGCGTCGGGCCCGGCGCGGCCGACCCGCTCGATGACCCGGACGGCCTCGGCCTGGCGAACACCGATCAGCGGCTGCGCCACGCGATGGGCCCGGACGCCGGCCTGCGCACCGAGACGGTGTCGCCGCACGGCTTCCGGGTGGCGTTCTCCGTGCCCCGCGCCGGCGATGCCGTGCCTGCGCGCTGACCGCATCGCCCCCTCTTCATCAACGCCTCGACAGCCTTATGCAAGCGATCATCGTGGACGACGAACCGCCTGCGCGCACCCTGCTGCGCGAGTACGTGGAGGACGAGTACCCCGACATCGAGATCGTCGCCGCGTGCGGCACGGGCCGCGCCGCCGTCGAGGCCATCAACGAGCACGTGCCCGACCTCGTCTTCCTCGACGTGCAGATGCCGGGCCTCGACGGCTTCGACGTGCTGGAGCGGATCGACGTGCTGCCGCACCTCATCTTTTCCACGGCCTACGACACGTACGCGCTCCAGGCCTTCGACGCGGGCGCCGTGGACTACCTGCTGAAGCCGTACACGCGCGCCCGCTTCCGGAAGGCCGTCGACCGCGTGCGGGACCGCTTCGCCGAGCAGGCTGCGCCCGGCGACGACTACGCCGAGCAGCTGACCACGCTCCTCCGCGCGGCGCGGAGCGAGGGCGGCCCGCCCGAGCGCCTGTACGTGCAGCACGGGTCGAAAATTATCCCCGTGCCCACCGACACCATCCTCCACATCGAGGCCGCCGGCGACTATTCCAAGCTCCACACGGCCGACGACACGTACCTCTCGAACCAGGGCATCGGCGCGCTGGAGGAGCAGCTCGCAGGCGACCGCTTCATGCGCGTCCACCGCTCGTCCATCATCGCGCTGCCGGCCGTCGACCACCTCGTGAGCGACGGCTCAGGCGGCTACGTGGCTGTGCTGGCGGGGTCGCGTCGCGTGCGGGTGAGCCGCACGTACGCGCCGCAGATCCGCGACCTGATCGGCTGAGGCCCGCCACGCACACACAGAAACCCCCTGCACGGCACTGCGCACAGGGGGCTCCTACCAATGCTGCGATGTGGGGGCGTGAGAACGTTAGGGCGTGACAATGTTGCTGCCCTCGGCCTCGCTGTCCTCCCCGATCTCGACGAGCTCGATCTCAAACACGAGATCCTTGCCCGCCAGCGGGTGGTTGGCGTCGATCGTGACGGATTCCTCACCCAGTTCGGTGATCACGACCGGTACTTCCTGGCCATTCTGCATCCGAAGCTGCAACTGCTGGCCCACCTTGGGTTCCAGGTTGTCCGGCAACTGGTCGCGCTCAAGCTCCATCACCATGTCTTCGCGGTGCTCGCCGTACGCTTGCGCGGGAGGAAGCTCTTCGGTCTTCGTATCCCCTGGCTCCATGCCGACGACGGCCTTTTCGAAGCCCGGGATCACGCGCTCTTCCCCGATGGTAAAGCTGAGCGGTTCGCGCTCCTCTGAGGTGTCGAACACCGTCCCGTCCTTAAGCTTGCCGGTGTAATGGACTTGAACGGTGTCTCCTTCTTTTGCTTTTGCCACGACGTTATCAGGTCTAGTGTTCTCAATCAGCGTGATACATCATTACGCCGCGCTGGAATCAGTGTTCGATACATCTGCGATGAAGACCACTCCCGCGCGCCTTATCATGTAAAGATAGGATGCGCATCCTAGTTCAACCTTTTTGTGAAGCCGCCGCTGCCGTGACCCGCGTTCCGCGCCTCACGGCCCCGCGCCGTTGCGGTTTTTCTGCATTCTGCCAATCATGTAGTCCTCGCCTCACCCCCCCGTCTTTCTGACCGGTTTCTCACATGTCCACGACGTCCTCCCCGGTTTCGCTTCGCTCATGGTCTGTCTTCAGCGCCGTGCTTGCGCTCACCGTCGCCGTGACGACGCTGTCGTTCTGGGGTGCGCTGCCGCTCGAATCGGGCGCCTTCGCCATCCTGATGGGCGTGGTGGTGCTCACCGGCATCCCCCACGGGGCCGTCGACCACCTCGTGGCCGCGCAGCTGTACGACCTCGACGCGTCGTGGACCGACCAGGCCAAGTTCTACGGTTTCTACCTCGCCCTGATGGCGCTTTACGGCGGGCTGTGGCTCGTAGCCCCCGTCGCTTCTCTCGCGGTGTTTCTGGTGATGACGATGTACCATTTTGGGCAGGCCGACCTGGCCTACCTGGCGTCTCCGGATCGCCAGCACCGCCTCGCCTACCTGTCACGCGGGCTCTTTTTGATCGGCCTGCCTATTGCCGCCTTCCCGAACGTCGTAGCCCCCATCTTTGACGCGATTGTCGGCACGTCCCTCTCGGGTTGGGCGCTGTTGATGCACCACCAGACCGCTGTAGTCGGCGGCCTCATCGCGCAGCACGGGCTCGTCCTGGTGGCGCTCTGGGCAGGGGGCGTCGCCTCCACCACGGCCCTCGGACGCGAGCTGCTCAGCGTGGCGGTGCTCAGCCTGCTCTTCTACACCGTGCATCCCCTCGTCGCGTTTGCCGTCTATTTCGGGTTTTGGCACTCGCTCGGCCACATCCTGGAGCTCATCCGCTTTTTCAACCAGCACGACCAGCCGACCTCGCTCGTCGACTTCTATCGGAAGGCGATGCTCTTCACGGTGCTCTCCTTCGTGCTGCTGGGCGCCCTGTACGCGGCCGGCGATGCCTTCGGCACCCCGATGGAGATGATTGCGTTGCTCTTCATCCTCATCAGCGTCATGACGCTGCCGCACATGATTATCGTGGAGCGCCTCTACCAACAGCGAAAGGGCCACCCGGCCTAGCCGAGCAGCCCTTCGCCCTCCTTTTAGGACCCACGCACCTGCGCAGGTCGTCCGTCTGAAGGCGACTACATGCCCTCATCCGACGGGGGCATGAGCACGGTATCGATCACGTGGATGACGCCGTTGGACGCTTCGATGTCCGTCTGGACCACCTGCGCCGTGTTGTCCCCCATCAGCATGACGTTGCCGTCGCTCACCTGAATGCTGATCGGTGCGCCGGCGACCGTGTTGGCCTCCTCAAGCTGGGTCACGTCCGCCGCCATCACTTGGCCGGGCACGACGTGGTACGTCAGGATGTTGACGAGCTGATCGCGGTTCTCCGGCTGGAGCAGGCTTTCGAGCGTGCCATCGGGCAGGGCCGCAAAGGCTTCGTCCGTGGGCGCAAAGACCGTGAACGGCCCCTCGCCCTGCAGCGTGCTGACGAGCTCCGCCTCCTGGAGCGCCGTCACGAGCGTGTTGAAGCCGTCCGCGCTAACCGCCGTCTCGACGATGTCGGGCTGATCCTCCATCTCTTGCCCGAGGACCGGGCCGGCAGCAAGCATGAGAAGTACAACAAAAGCAGAGATGCTGCGCAGCAGTGTCGTTTTCATGGGTTTCAGTGTGTGGGTGAGAAAGTAGTTGCGTTACATCGCGTCTTCACAACGTGGGGGGCACTGCTTTATTCTCCCGATCGGGCCCGCATTACAGGCCCATCACAATCCCCCCATGCACATTACAGCCCAGTCACAATCGCACGGCCAGGCCGCGAAAAAAGCCGCTCCGGGCGGAGCGGCTGCGGCGTGTCCCCAAGACGAGGACGTGCTACGCCTGGGGGGTTACGGGCCGCTTGCAATCCGCTCGCGCAGCGCGCCGCTGAGCCGGAGCA
>JAAAPH010000208.1 GCA_009908415.1 Bacteroidota bacterium | reverse complement strand
GTAACCTCCATCCTGCCGCATGCCTTCCTCGCCTGATGACGCCGACGTGTCTTCCAATCGCCCCAGCCGCCGGGTGCCCAACATCAACCCCCACCTCGACGCGCCCCCCCATGCGGGGGGCCGCCAGCGCACGCCGTCCGACTATGTTCAAGCGATACGTGAAGGCGACCGGTCGAGTCTTAGTCAGGCCATTACGCTAGCCGAAAGCACGCGTCCCGAAGACCAAGCGCAGGCGCGCCACATCCTGGACGCGTGTCTTCCGCACACGGGCGACTCCATCCGTGTGGCGATTACGGGGGTGCCCGGCGTCGGGAAGAGCACCTTCATCGAAACGCTCGGCGGCCGCCTGGTGGAGGCGGGGCGGCGGCTTGCGGTCCTTGCCATCGACCCGACGAGTGAACGCACGAAAGGGAGCATTCTCGGCGACAAGACCCGAATGGGCACGCTGGCGCGGCATGAGGAAGTATTCATCCGCCCCTCGCCCACCAGCGGCTCACTGGGCGGCGTGGCCCAAACCACCCGCGAGACGATCCTGCTCTGTGAGGCCGCCGGCTTCGACACGGTACTTGTTGAGACGGTGGGCGTAGGGCAGTCCGAAATCAAGGTCCACTCGATGGTCGACTTCTTCTTGCTCCTCGCACTCGCCGGTGCGGGCGACGAGCTGCAGGGGATCAAACGCGGCATCGTCGAAATGGCCGATGCCATCGCGATCAACAAGGCCGACGGCGAGAACCGCGCGGCGGCGGACCGGGCGCAGGCCGCGTATCAGCGCGCGCTGCAGCTGCTTCCGCCCGACGATGCGGAGCGCACGCCGCCCGTGCTCACCTGCTCGGCGCGTACGGGCGAGGGAATCGATAGGGTCTGGCAGACCATCACCGCGTTTTGCGCGGCGGCACAGGATGACGGATCGTTCGAGCAACGGCGCCGGCAGCAGGCCATCTATTGGATGCACCAGACGATCGAACACCGGCTGCAGCAAGACTTCTTCAACAACCCAGCCGTGCAGGCGGCCCTCGATGACGTTGAGGCCCAGGTAGCGGCTGGCACGCTCTCGTCGTTAGCCGGCGCGGAGAAGCTGCTTGCCCAACACCATGGGCCTGAGCCGGAAACGAACACGTAGCACGCAGTCGCTTTATCCACTCATGACATCCTGATGCATCCCGTAACAGCGTACCGGCGCAGCGTTTGCCCAAGGGGCTGGTTTTTCGCATGTTATGATTCTCCCGCGGCGCGAACTACCGAGCACGGCGTGTCCGCCCTGCGTCATCGAGGACCTCCTGCGCATGGGCCTCCCGCGCGTCGAATCCGCTCGGTCTTGGCGTCCGATCGCGTCCGGCCTGCTCCACACTCAACGCCGCTGGCATGAAGCCCCCTGACAATGCCGAATCCGGCTCGACCCAAAGTAGAGGTCGAACGGCGTGGTCGCACCACTCGCTGCTTTCGCTCTTCATCTTTCTGTGGGGCGCCAACTTTGTCTTGGCTGAACTCGCCCTCCGCGAGATGGCGCCGATCTCGTTCAGCGTGGCCCGCTTTCTGATGGGCGGCGGGACGCTCGTGGCGCTCTTTTATGCGCAGTATGCCGCGCGCACCCATCAGGGCGACGGGTCCGCGCGGCTCTTTCCTGCGGTCCGGACGAGCGACTGGCCCCGGCTCATCCTCGTCTCCGTATTGGGAGCCACATTGGCGCCGTGGCTGGGCATTGAGGGATTGGGCTTGACGCATGGCGCGCGGGCCTCGCTGTGGCTTGCGCTCGGGCCCGTGTTGAGCTCCGGACTGGGCTACCTGTGGGACACCGAGCGCATTGGGTGGACCGGCTACCTCGGCATCACGCTCGCGGGACTGGGTACCTTTACGCTCGCAGCCGATGGCCTTCGCCCCCAAACGGCGTATTGGGTGGGCGACCTGTTGCTGCTCACGGCGCTCCTCATGACTGTGGCGGAGCTGCACCTGATCAAGCCGCTGGTGAGCCGTTACGGGTCAGTGCCTATGGTCGCGGCGCGTACCGTCATCGGGGGGGCGCTGTATGTCCTGATCGCCATGCCCTCGCTCGTGGACGAGCCCTGGCTCAACCTCACCGGGCTGACGTGGATTGCCATCGTGCTGGGCGGGGGCATCGGCGTGGGCGTCGGGCAGTGGATCAAAGTGCGTGCTCTCGACACGCTGGGACCCACCCGCGTCGTGCTCTACGGCAATCTCGTGCCGGTGGCTACGCTGCTGCTCGCCTGGCTCACCATCGGGACCGATCCATCCTTTCTAGAAGTCGTGTCCGGCGGATTCATCGTTGCCGGGGCCATCTGCCTACAAGTCCTGGACCCCCACCACGCAAAAGCGCCCTCCAGCTCGACCACCGAGGTCGGGTGACGAGGGCCTGCGGCGCGCTGGACATTACCGCGCAGGGCATGTAGGGCTTTTCCCCTCAACGAGGCCCGCCCTTGCCCGCTTGGCATCCTGCAGGTTCTGTTCTACCCTGCATCTATCCGCTTCGACGCACCCCTTCACCAACCCTGCTCCTAACCCATGGCTCTCACGTGCAACGTCGGCGGCGCCGACAAAACGACCCGTTTCGTGTTGGGCATCGTCCTCCTCGCCGTAGGACTGTTTGCCGGCCTGAGCTCCACCTGGACGATCGCCGCCTATGCCGCGGCGGCTATTGCGCTCCTCACAGCCTTCGTCGGCTACTGCCCGCTCAATACCCTCCTCGGCATCGACACGTGCGCGCAGGAACCCTCGACCCCCTGACGGCTCCAGGGGCCGGGCGCTCCCGCCGCCGTGTCGTTCTGCCGGCGTATTGCGGAGGGAAGCCAGCGGCAGGGATCATTGGCGGGCTGGTTCGTTCCATAATGATACCGTGCCTTTTCGTGATGCCCCCTGTCTCAACCCGTTGAACAACGTGGCTGAACCCGACACCCTATCCCGCGGCACCCAATCAGCCGAGCCGTCGAACTTCATTCGTGACATTATTGATGAGGACCTGGACGCCGGCACGTACGGCGACCGGGTCGTCACGCGCTTTCCGCCCGAGCCGAATGGCTACCTGCACATCGGGCATGCCAAGTCGATCGTGCTCAACTTTGGCATCGCACGCGACTACGCCGACCGGGCCGACACGCGCTGCCACCTCCGCTTCGACGACACGAACCCGGAGACGGAGGACATGGAATACGTGCGCTCCATCAAGGAGGCCGTGCGCTGGCTAGGCTTCGATTGGGGCGAGCACTGCTACCACGCCGCCGATTACTTCGAACAGTTCTACGACTACGCCGTCAAGCTCATCAAACAGGGCGACGCGTACGTGGACAGCCTGAGCGAAGAGGACATCCGCACCTACCGCGGGACGGTTAACGAGCCAGGGCGGCCGAGCCCGTACCGGGACCGGTCGGTGGAGGAAAACCTCGACCTGTTCGAGCGCATGAAGGCCGGTGAGTTCCAGGACGGCGAGCACGTGTTGCGCGCGAAGATCGACATGAGCTCACCGCACATGATCATGCGCGACCCGCTCCTCTACCGCATCAAGCATGCCGACCACTACCGGCGCGGTGACGCATGGTGCATCTACCCGATGTACGATTACGCGCACTGCCTCGAAGACGCCATCGAGAACGTCACCCACTCCCTCTGCACGCTGGAGTTCGACAACAACCGGCGTGTGTACGACTGGGTACTGGAGCACTGCCTCGACGAGGACGAGCTCCCGAGCCGCCCGCATCAGTACGAGTTCGCCCGGCTCAACCTTGACTACACCATCATGAGTAAGCGCAAGCTGCTCCGGCTGGTGGAGCAGGGGCACGTCGACGGCTGGGACGACCCGCGCTTGCCCACCATCGCCGGCATGCGACGGCGCGGCGTGACCCCCGAGGCTATCGTTACCTTCTGCGAGCAGATCGGCGTGACGCGCTCCGAGAGCCGCGTGCAGATCAGCCACCTGGAGCACGCGATCCGCGACGACCTCAACTACAAGGCCCCGCGGGTCATGGCTGTGCTCGATCCGGTGAAAGTCACCATCACGAACTTCCCGGAGGACGAGACGGACTGGATCGAGGCGCCCCATTGGCCGCGCGATATCGGCAAGGAGGAGACGCGCGAGGTGCCCTTTGCCCGCACCCTCTACATCGAGCGGGACGACTTCCGGGAGGACCCGCCGTCCGACTTCATCCGCCTGGCGCCGGGCCGCGAGGTGCGGCTGCGCTGGGCGTACTTCATCACCTGCGACGAGGTCGTGCGCGACGACGATGGCCAGATTGTGGAGCTTCGGTGCACCTATGACCCCGACACGCGCGGCGGCGACGCGCCCGACGGTCGCTCGCCGGACGCCACGCTCCACTGGGTGGCGGCCGACCACGCCGTCTCCGCTGAGATCCGAAGCTACGACCGCCTCTTCGACGTGCCCGTCCCCGATGGCGGCGACGAAGACTTCACGGCGCACCTCAACCCCCATTCGCTCGTCACGACCCGCGGCTTTATCGAGCCAAGCATTACCGACATGCCCGCCGACCAACGCGTGCAGTTCGAGCGGCAGGGTTACTTCTGGCCCGACCCCGAGGACTCAACCGATAAGGCCCTCGTGTACAACCGGATTGTGTCTTTGCGCGACACCTGGGCCGAGGACGAGGAGGACACGGTAGACATGGAGCAGCGCCGCCGCGAGAAGGAAAAAGCGAAGGAGCGGCAGCGGCAGCGGTCGATGGCCGCCCAGCGCGACCCGGTGGACGCCCTCTCCCCGTCCCAGCGCGCCCGGTTTGACCGCTACCGCGATGCGTTCGGCCTCAGCCGGAAGGATGCGGCCATCCTGGCGAGCGAGGACCCGCTGGCCCTCTTCTTTGAGGAGGTGCTGGATACGCACGACCATCCGACGGCCGTCGCCAACTGGATCCTGAACGAGCTGCTGGGGGCTATCGACGAGCGGTCGCTGTCCAACCTGCCGTTCGACGCGGCGCAATTCGGCCGGCTCGTTGCCCTCATCGACGAAGACGTGATCTCACCCCGCGCAGCCCGCACCGTGCTCGACGAGATGCTTGCAAGCGGCACGGATCCCGACACCATCGTGGACGAGCGCGACCTGGAGCAAATCGCTGACTCGGACGCGCTCGCCGACGTCGTC
>JAAAPH010000195.1 GCA_009908415.1 Bacteroidota bacterium | reverse complement strand
CCGTCAGGGCCCGGGTCCATTCGGCACGTAGTCGGGAAATCATGGAAGGCGCAGGGCGGTCGAATGGCAGAAGGTCGCTACAGCATATGCCGGGGGCCATGCTGAGTTCGCGGGGGGCGACGCGTTCTCCGGAAGGCGTTGGTGAGGGAGCAGAAAATGTGCGCGCCAGTCCGTACATTAAGGCGGCACGTTGCGAACGGGCACTGGGGCCGGTTCGCCTCATCCCATCTGTATTGCATCCTCCACGGCTTTATGACACATCGCGTCCTCTCGGTTGCTTTCGGTGCCGCCGCCGTGCTTGCCATTGGAATGGGATGCGCCGCGCCGTCCGACCCGGCCCCGTCCACGGCCGACACGACGGCGGCGGCCGCGCCCTCGACCGACATCCATCTGGCGCCGCTCCAGGTGCACGGGGGCGAGCTTCGCGTAGGGACGCCCGTCCCCGTCACACCGCGTGCGGGGTACGACAACCAGCCCGCGTTCACGCCCGACGGCCGCGCTCTGCTCTACACCGCGGTGCGCGACGGGCAGGCCGACACGTACCGCTACACGCTTGCCGACAGCACGCGCCGCGCCGTGACCGCCACTCCGACGAGCGAGTACTCGCCGACGCCGCATGGGGAGGGCCTCTCCGTCGTGCGCGTGGAGGCCGATGGCACGCAGCGCCTCTGGCAGTTCGCGGCCGACGGCACGGCGCCCACGCTGTTGCTGCCCGGCATCCAGCCGGTGGGTTACCACGCCTGGGCCACGCCCGACCGGGCGGCGCTCTACGTGCTGGGCGAACCGGCCTCGCTGGTGCTGGCGGATCTCGACGCGGGCACGGCCGATACGCTGGCGCGCGCCATCGGTCGGTCGTTGCAGGTCGTGCCCGGCCGCGAGGCGACGATCAGTTTCGTGCAGCACACATCCGACTCCACCGCGCAGATCCATCTGCTCGACGCGGCGGCCGGGACGACGGAGCCGCTCGTCGCGACCCGTCCTGGAGGCGATTTCCACGCGTGGACGCCGGAGGGGCTGCTGCTGATGGCCGAAGGCGCCACGCTGTACCAGTACGATCCGTCCGATGACGCCGGCTGGCGGCCCATCGCCGATCTCGCACCCCTCCGCGACGTCACGCGCCTCGCCGTGAGCCCGCGGGGCGATCGCCTCGCGCTCGTCGCCGCCGAGCCGACCAACTAGACGATCCTCGCATCACGTTTCACGCACCCCGCCCTCCGCATGCTCATGCCACCGTTTGGAAGACGTCTTCTCACCGTGCTCCTCGTCGTGCTCCTGGGGGGCACGGCGCTGCCCGATCGTACGGTTCGCGCGCAGTCGGCCCCCGTCGTCATCCGCGGCGGGTGGATGTTCAACGGCGACGGCATGGTGCGCAACCCGGGCGTCGTCGTGCGTGCCGGGAAGATCCTGCGCGTGGGGGATCCGCAGGTCGACGCGTCGGCGGCCGGGCGCGTCGTCGAACTGGCGGAAGATGAATACCTGCTCCCCGGCTTCATCGACATGCACGCGCACTACGCGATGGACCTCTTCGATGCGGGGCGGGTCGAGGAGCACGACGCCTATCCGTTGCTCTTCCTCGCAAACGGGGTGACGTCCACATTTACCGCCGGCGAGATGCAGCCCGAAGAGATGCTGGCGCTGCGCCAGGCCATCGAGCGCGGCGAGCGGCGCGGCCCGCGCATCTTCAACACGGGACCGTATTACGGCACGGCGCGCCCCGGGTGGGACACGACCAAGACGGTGGAGGCGCTCCACGCCGAGATCGACCACTGGGCCGAGCGCGGCGTGCGCGGCATCAAGGTGAAGCGCCTCGGCCCGCGGCTGCTGCCGGCGCTCATCGAGCGAGCGCATCAGCACGGGCTGACCGTCACGGGGCATCTCGGCTCGGGGTATGGCCGCACGGTGAATCCGCGGGATGCCATCACGATGGGCATCGACCGGATCGAGCACTTCCTCGGCGGCGATCAGCTGCCCGACTCGGTGTCGGCCTACGACTCGCTCGTGGACGCCGAGCCCGGCACGCCCGCGTTCCGCCGCATCACGCAGCACTTCATCGATCACGGCGTCTACTTCGACGCGACGATCACGGCGTACGGGTACTACGGCGCGCAGGAACCGGCCGTGTTCGATGACTTTGCCGATGCCGCCCAGTACTTCACGCCGTACATGCAGCGGGTGATCGCTGAGCGGCCGCCGCGGGAGCCGTACGACCGCTTCGAAACGATCTACCGGCTCAAGCACCGCCGCATCAAGGCGTTCTACGAGGCAGGTGCGGGGCCCCTGATCACGCTCGGCACGGACCATCCGAGCTGGGGGCAGTTTCTGGCGCCGTTCAGCGTCCATCGCGAGCTGCACGCCTTCGTCCGGGCCGGTCTCCCTCCGGGAGCGGCGCTGCGCATTGCGACGATCAACGGGGCCCGTGCGCTCGGGGTGGGCGATCATCTCGGCAGCGTCGCGCCGGGCAAGTGGGCCGACCTCGTTGTAGTTCGCGGCAACCCCTTGGCCGACATCCGCAATACGCGCAACGTGCAGTGGACGATGAAGGCGGGCCAGATCTACGACGCCCAAACGCTCAAGGACGCTGCCACCGGGCGGATTGGCCCGGCGGGCCCCGATGAGGAGGCGGCATGGGCACCGCGTGCACGCCAAAGCGAATAGCCGCCAACAGGCGCGTCAACACAAAAAGCCTGGCCGTTGCCGACCAGGCTTTCTCGTCTCGATACACAGGCGGTATGGCTTACAGCATGTGCTCGTTCTCAACGCGCTCCACGTTGAGGGCGCTCAGGCCCTTCGGAGTGCGCTCTACTTCAAATTCGACTTCTTCGCCGTCGCGGAGTCCTTCTTCCCACTCCAGGCCGGCGACGTTGTTGCGGTGGACGAAAACGTCCTGGCTCCCGTCGCTGGGCTCGATGAATCCATAGCCCTTCTCGACGTCAAACCACTTCACTTTACCGTGTTGCATGTTGTTCTTTGTATAGCTGCCTCGCGGCGCCGAGCCGTTCTCAGAGGCGTATCCCGTTGATCGGCAGGCCTCCAGCGGGTCGCAGCGTGCGAAGCATATTGAGATAACCAGTTAGATGAATGCCAACCGCGTGCTCCGCGGGAAGTTCGCCGCGTCGTCAGGCGGCGGGCACGTGCGCTCGCGCTGCGCCGCCGATCCGCATGCCCAACCGGCCCCGAGCGCCGTCAGGTGTCGATACGGCAGGTTGGTGAATTTTCGGCGCGGGGTCGCCAGCTCGCCACGGGGTTGTGAGGCGTCGCCCGGTGCTGGCGGCAGGGCGCACGCTTACGGCAGGCGCTCGTAAACATTGCTGTGCCGGCGCAGACCCGTCACGGTGCCGTCGGAGTCCACCTCGAAGACCACCGTTTCGCCCAGTTCGTCGTTGTCACGGACGCGACGGAAGGTGTGTCCCTCCACGTGCCGGAGCTTGTCGAGTGCTTCCAGCGGGGCGTCGCTGGGGAGCGACACCATGGCCAGCCCCCCGTCCCAGGGAAGCACCTCAAGCTCCCCCCACCAGGGCGACTGGTCGTACGTCCCGGTGTACCGGGCGAGGTCTGGCGAGGCGTCGGAGGCCGTCGTGGCCTCCGCGTCCGCCTGCGCCTTTTCGATCGCCGGGCCGAGGATCGCGAACGCTTGGGCCGCGAAGCTGCCGACGTTCACCCCATTGGCGTTGGCCATCACGACCGCGCCCAGTTTGCGGTCCGGCTGCATGGCAAACTCCGTGCGGTAGCCCGGGCAGCTGCCCCCGTGCCGCACGACGGTGCGATCGTCGCTGCGTCGCACGGCAAAGCCCAGTCCCCACGCAACGTCCCAGTCCGGATCCATCCAATGCACGCGGTGCATCTCGCGCAGCGTGTTGGCATCGAGCACCTCCGTACCGCCCGCCTCCAGCAGCCGGAACTGCCACGACGCGAACCGGGCCAGGTCCTCGACGGTGGAGGAGAAGCCGGCCGCGGGGGTGATGCCGCGCGCGTCGAAGGGCGGCACGCGGTCGCGCTCGCCCTCCCGCGTCATGGCGCTGTAGCCGGCCGCCATCCGGGTGGCGGGGCCCACGTCGGGAATCCGCGGCGCCGTATCCGCCAGGTCGAGCGGCCCGAGGATGCGCTCCTGGACGTAGTCGGCGTAGGATTGCCCGGACACCTCTGTTACGATCTCGCCGGCCAGCGTCAGGCCGAGGTTCGAGTACTGGAAGTAGCGCGCCGCCGGATAGAGGGTCTCCTGCTCCTCCAGTTCCTGGATGATGGCGGCCCGCTCCGGAAACGGAAAGTCCGGGCCCGTCCAGTACGGGTAATCGGACTCGCGGGGCAGTCCCGCCGAGTGGGTGAGCAGGCCTTCGACGGTGATGGCCGGGCTGTCGGGGTGGGTCTGCTGGATGTCGAACCAGGGCAGGAGCGTGCCCACGTCGTCATTCAGTTCGAAGTGTCCCTCGTCGCGCAGCTGCAGCACGCCGATGCTCGTGAAGAGCTTGGAGACCGAGCAGATGCTGTAGCGGGTTTGCGGCGTCGCGGGCGTCTGCTGCTCGGGGTCGGCGTGTCCAAATCCATCGCTCCAGACCAGTTCCTGGTCGGCCACCACGGCCATCGAGACGCCTGGGATCTCGTTGTACGCGCGCTCCGCGTCGACCCACGTCTCCAGCAGGTGCAGCGCCTCGGCGACGTGCGGGTCCTCCGCGAGCGGTTGGGCGGGGAGGGCGATGGGGACGGCGAACCAGAAGGCCGTGAGGAGGGCAAGAGCGTTTTTCATCGCTTCAGGGATTGCGTGCGAGGAAGCCGGCGGCGCCAATACGGGCACGCCGTCGCGGATCGGTCGGAGGGCTGAACAAAAGATACAAGCGACCTCCAGAAGACGCCAGTGGCGGACGCCGAGCCCCGCGGCTCCCGTACTCACCGCCCCGCCGTCGTCGCGGGGCGGCGCGATTGCGGGGCCGAGTCAATGAAGCGCTCCATGAACTCGTAGATGCGCACCAGCCGGTCGATGCGTTGGAGCGGGTCGCCCGAGCGGGAGAGGTCGTGGCCCGCGTTGGGGTAGCGGACGTACTCGACGGGGCGGCCGAGCACCTTCAGGCTCTTGTACAGCGCCTCGCTCTGGATGACGCCGGTG
>JAAAPH010000452.1 GCA_009908415.1 Bacteroidota bacterium | reverse complement strand
AAAGGCAGGGGCGGCATCGTCGAGCACGAGGTCGTGCGTTAACGGCTCGGGCGGCGGGGGCGGCGGCGTGAACCGGCGCCACACCATGGGGAGGAACTCGCCGAGCGGGTACGGGCTGAAGGGGACACGCATGGAGCAAAAGCGGCATGCAGGGCGGCATCAGGCAGGGTCGGCCGATATCGACGCCTCCCCGGAGGCCACGGCACGGGGCAACCAGCGCAGCAGGATGAGGGGCACGATGCCGAGCACAGCGGCGCTCACGAATAACATCTGCGCGTCGAAGAACGCATCCAGGGGCACCAGGATGGCGCTGCCAATTACATTGCCCATGTTGCCCAGCGTCATATAAATGGTAAATTGGCTGGCGGTCACGCGGCTGCGCGTCATTGTCATGTAGATGGCTTGCAGCGCCATCTTGAGCGTCATGTCGAAGAAGACCCCAGCCAGGAAGAAGACAATAATCACCGCCGAGATCGACCACCACGGCGCGGAGGTGGCGAACCCGAGGAACGTCAGCATGATCCCGGCGACGGCGCCCTTGATGACGATTTTGCGCCCGTAGCGATCGGCGAGCCAGCCGCCGAGCAGGGCACCGGCCGCGCCGGCGATGAGCGCGGGGCCGCCGGCAAACTGCGAGTAGCCGGCATCCGACCAGCCCAGTTGCTGCACCGTGAAGACGGGGCCGAAGGTGACCATCATGCGCGTTGGCACCGGCGCGAGGAGCGCCAGAAACGCCAGCGCAGCGGCCGCCGGTTGCCGGAACGTCTGCCTGAGCTGGCGCAGGATGGCGAGCAGCTGCTCCGAAAGGGCCTCGTCCGCGGCCTCCCGCTTGGGGACGGGAATGAGCGGCCAGGCCAGGCGCCGCTCGCCGGGCCGTTCGAGCACGGACAGCGACAGCACGATCACGCCAAGCAGCAGCACGATGGGGATGGCGATGGCCGGCCGCCAGCCCACCTCGTTGAGCACGGTGCTCATGCCCGCCCCGCCGATGGCGATGCCTCCAATCTTACTGCTCCACATGGCCCCACTCGCAAAGCCGCGCTCATCCGGATCGAGCAGATCGACCGAAAGCGCGTCGGTGGCCACGTCTTGAAGGGCGCTGAATAGGTTGTGAACCACCACAATGGCGCCAATGGGCACGAGGCCGGCCTCCAGGCCGGGCAGCGCGATCAGGATGCAGAGCGCGGTGAGCATGCCGCTCTGGGCGATCAGCAGCCACGGGCGCCGCCGTCCCATGCGCGACTCCGTGTACTGATCGAGGAAGGGCCCGTAGAGAATTTTGATGGCCCATGGCACCCAGCTGAGCGCCAGCAGTTGGGCTACGGCACCCGCCGAGTAGCCCTGAGCGGCCATCGAGGCGGCCAGCGTGATGGTGACAAATCCCGTTGGGATGCCCTGCACGAGATACAGCGCGCAGAGTGTTGCTAAGCGAAGCCAACGGGAATGAAGAAGCGACACAGATCAGCGCCGGAATGAACGGGGTAGGGGCGGTACAGGGGCCGCGACACGACGGGGCGCGACCATGGCCCATTATGCCGAAGCAAGGGGACGATTGCAAGCAACCCGTGCCGTGACACGGAGCGTCAGATCGAGCGGGCAAGCACGCATGAGAGGGGTGGGGCGGGGTGCAGGCCGTTATGCGCCCGGCGTGGCCCGGTCGGGGTCGTGACGGCTGAAGATGCGCTTCTGCTGCAGCACGCGGCGCTCTGCAGAAAATTGATCTTCGAAGCGCTCGTGGCCGTCTCGGCGCATGCGTTCGGCCTCGGCGTCGAAGTAGCGCTGCAGATCCTCGCGGCGTGCCACCTGGTAGTGGATGGTCCAGTGGCGCGGGCCGGTGGGGGCGTCATCGGGGGCGGTAGGCATGGTGTTCACGCCGTCGCTGCGGGTGTACCAGGCGGCGGCTTCGAAGCCGTCCAGTGTGAGCATCTCGCGGATGTGTTCACGCAGCCACGCGCTGTACTCGGTGGCTACGGCTTCGTCGACGGTGAGGTTGACCTCGTAGATGAGCATAGGAGGAAGGATTGATTGCCGAGAGTTGGGACTCACCGCCGGTGAGTCCTTACGAGTTTTCACGCCACCTGCAGCCGCTCGGCTTCTGCTTGGAGCGTCGTCCGGCCGAGCGGCTCGCCGAGGAGCGTGGCGGAGGTGCAGTCCGTGATGCGGACGTTGACGTACTCGCCCTTCGCGTAGTCTTCGCGGTCGAAGACGACCATCTTGTTCGTGTCGGTGCGGCCGCGGAGCTGGTCGTCGCTCTTCTTGCTCGTGCCTTCGACGAGGACGGTAGCCACGGTGCCCACGTCGCGCTGGTTGCTCTGGAGCGAGTGCGCGCGCTGGAGCGTGATGATCTCCTGCAGGCGGCGTTGCTTTACGTCGTCGGGCACGTCGTCTTCGTACTTGCGGGCGGCGTACGTGTCGGGCCGCTCGCTGTACTTGAACATGTAGGCATGATCGTATTCGACCTCGCGCATGAGCGAGAGCGTGTCTTGGTGCTGCGCTTCCGTCTCGCCGCAGAAGCCGGCGATGAGGTCCGTCGAAAACGCGACACCGGGGCAGATGGAGCGTGCCCGTTCGATGAGGCGCAGGTATCTCTCGCGCGTGTACGTGCGACGCATCCGGTCGAGCACGTCCGTGTTGCCGTGCTGCACGGGCAGGTGGATGTAGTTGCACACGTTGTGCCGCCGGGCGTGCACGCGCAGTAGCTCGTCCGAGCAGTCCTTCGGATGGCTCGTCGAGTAGCGGACGCGCAGCTCCGGCGACACCTGGCTCACGCGGTCCAAGAGTTCGGCGAAATTGACGTCATGTGAGCCGTCGGTGTAGTGGTACGAGTTGACGTTCTGGCCGAGGACGGTGACTTCCTTGTACCCCTCTTCGACGAGCTGGGCGACCTCCGACAGGATGGTTGTCACGGGGCGGCTGCGCTCGCGGCCACGGGTGAAGGGCACCACGCAGAAGGCGCACATGTTGTCGCACCCGCGCATGATGGACACGAATGCCGAAACGCCGTTCGAGTCGTAGCGGACGGGGTTGAGGTCGGCGTAGGTTTCCTCTTTGGAGAGCTGGACGTTCACGGCGGCCTGGCCCGATTCGTCGGCCTCGGCAAGGAGCGTGGGCAGGTCGCGGTACGCGTCCGGGCCGGCGACGACGTCGACGAGCTTCTCCTGCTCCAGCAGCTTCTCACGCAGGCGCTCGGCCATGCAGCCCAGCACGCCGATCATGAAGGGGCCGTCCTGGTCGCGCTTCCGGGCGCGCAGCATGCCGAGGCGCGTCCGCACCTTCTGCTCGGCGTTCTCGCGGATGGCGCACGTGTTGATGAGCACGACGTCCGCTTCTTCCTCGTCGCGGGTGAGGCCGTAGCCGTGTTCTTGCAGGACGGAGGCCACGATCTCGGAGTCCGAGACGTTCATCTGGCAGCCGTACGTTTCGAGGTACACCTGCCGCTGGCCCTCCGACTCGTGGCCCGCCATCTTGGGCCGGTCCAGTTCGTCGGAGTCGAGGCGCTCTTTACGCAACTCGTCGTCGAGAATGTCGATGTCGTTGATAAGCTCCATGGCGCGGTCCGTCGCGAGGCAATAGGAAAACCAGAGAGGCGTTCTCGTATAGCCGCAGCGTCCCATAAAGTTCAGCCGGTAGGGGCTGAGAAGGGGCACCTCGACCGCAACGTGGCGCGGCGGCCGGCACACGTATCCATCCAGTTACGGGGGGATCAAGGCCCCCGTCTGTTGATACGTCTCCTGTCGCTCCTCCATCCATCCGACTGTCCCTAGACCTATGATTGATCTGAGCAACAGCGCCGTGATTGTGACGGGCGCCTCCAGCGGCATCGGCGACGCCACAGCCCGCCGCCTCGCCCGAGACGGCGCGTCCGTCGCCTTGGCCGCCCGCCGCGAAGAGCGCCTCCACGACCTCAAAGACGCCATCGAAGCCGACGGCGGCACGGCGATCGTCGTCCCCACCGACGTGACGGACCGAGCGCAGGTCCAGGCCCTCGCCGACGCCACGCAGGAGGCCTTCGGGTCGATCGACGTGCTCATTAACAACGCGGGCATCATGCCGCTCTCGTTCATGAAGAACCTCCACGAGGACGAGTGGGAGCGGATGGTCGATGTGAACATCAAGGGGGTGCTATACGCCATCGGCGCCGTGCTGCCGGTGATGCAGGAGCAGGGCTACGGGCACGTCGTGAACGTCTCGTCGGTGGCGGGGCGGCGCGTCTTTCCAGGCGGTGCGGTGTACTGCGGCACCAAGCACTTCGTCACGGCCCTGTCCGAAGGCATGCGTGCTGAGCTGTCGCCCGACCACGACATCCGCGTGACGAGCATTGAGCCGGGGGCCGTGGCCACCGAGCTCACGCACACGATCACCGATGAGGAGATCATGCAGATGTTCGAAAGCCGCCACGGCGAGATGACGCCGCTGCAGTCGGAGGACATCGCCGCGTCCATCCACTACGCCGTCACCGCGCCGGAGCACGTGAACGTGGAGGAGCTGCTCATCCTGCCGAGCGATCAACGATCGGCTTAGGGCTTACGGTCTGGGTCGTAACAACGCGGGTCGCGTAGACGTTTTGCCAGCGGATGATACCCGCGCGATACCTCCACCCGATCACTCCCCCCGATGGCCCACCGATGCACGGTGCTGCTCACAATCGTGCTGGGGTTCCTGCTCTCCCTGGACGCTCCAGTACAGGCGCAGGACCAACAGTATGCGCTGTCCAATTACGACGTCCGCCTCACGCTACGCACGGATGGCACCATCCGCGTCGAGGAGACGGTCCGCTTCGACTTCCAGCAGGGGGCGTTCACGTTCGGGACGCGCACCATTCCGCAGGGTCGGATCGACGCGCTCTACGACGTGCAGGTGACGAGCCCTGACGCGTCCATCATGGAGGTGACGCACGACGACGACGGCGCGGCCACCATCCGGTGGACCTTCCGCGAGCGGACGCAGCCCGCCACGTTCGCGCTGTCGTACACCGTAGCCGGCGCGCTGGAGGCCGATGACGGCGATAATGTGGTCGACTGGCAGGCCATCGGCGACGGCTGGACCGTGCCCATCCGCGACATCGACGTTACGGTGTCGATCCCATTCGGCGAGATCCCGCGC
>JAAAPH010000328.1 GCA_009908415.1 Bacteroidota bacterium | reverse complement strand
GGATCCTGCGGCGCGTCAGAGGAGGGGTTCGTCATGGATTTCGGCGGGTGTAGTCAACCAATTCAAGTGGACGTGCAACGGAAGCCCGGCGCTGAGCAAGCGCAGATCGGACCCCGCGTGGCGGTACTTCAGCATGTTCCGGATTGCGCTGATAGAATAAATTTAAGGGGTTACTCGTTGGAATGTTGTCTGGCTACACGTTACCCTACCCACAACCCGGATACAAGTGTCGAAGTTCGGGCGCTTTTCCCTTCACGAAACGCCTACTGGCCGTGCCGTTCCCGCATTTATCGTTTCGCTTTCCGCGCCTCTCGTCGCTCCTCGCTGCGGTGAGTATCGGCGTGCTCGCATGGAGCCTGCCCGGCACCGCGGTGCATGCGCAGCGGGCGCCGGCACATGCCGAGACGGCATTCGCCGACGCGCTGCAGCTCTACAACACGCGCCACTACGCACAGGCGGCCCGTGCCTTCGAACGGTTCCGCCGCGGGCACCCTCAAGACGTCAATGCGGCAGAGACGTATTACTACGAGGCCCAGGCGCGCCTGGCGTTGGGCCAAGAGGACGAAGCCGCTCGCCTGCTTCGCACGCTGCAACGCCAGTATCCCTCGCACCCCATGGCGCAGCAAGCGCAGCTTAGCCTGGGGCAGTACTTCTACGAGAATGGGGACTACCAGCGCGCCCGCACCGTCTTGGAACGCATCGTCACGCGCGACCGGGAGAGCCCGCAAACGCCGCGCGCGCTCTACCAGATCGGGATGATTGCACGGAATGAGGGCAACGACGACGCCGCGCTCGCCTACTTTCGCCGCGTCGTCGACAACCACCCGGAGGCAGCCATCGCGCCCAACGCGCAGTACGCGGTGGGCACCACGCTCGTCCGGCTGGAACGCTACGACCGGGCCGCCCAGGCATTTGAAATGCTCGGCCAGCAGTATCCCAACTCGCCGTACGCCCAACGCATCGGCCTCGCCCTGGCCGACGTGTACTATGAGTTGGGCCAATACCAGAAGGTGATTGAGGAGGTGAACCGTCGGCGCACGCAATTGGACGCCGAGGCGCGTGAGCGGGCCACGTTTCTCTTGGCCGAGGCCCACAACCAGCTGCGTAATAGCGAAGACGCCATCCTCAACTACCGTCAGATTATCGAGGACAATCCCGACAGCCCGTACTACCGGCCGGCGCTTTACGGGCTCGCCTGGAATTACTATCGCGAGGACACGTACCAGTGGGCCGCCGATCGGTTTGCCCAGGTCCACGCCGATCACCGCGATCCCCTCGCCGAGAAGGCCACCTATTACGAGGCCGTCAACCGCTACCTCGACAACCGCCTGCAGACGGCTGCGGCGCGCTTCCAGGAGTTGCTCGACACGTGGCCCGAGAGCGAGTTTGCCGATCAGGCCTACTACGAGTTGGGGACCATCCACTACGAGCAGCGCCGCTATGAGGCCGCCAACGAGGCTTTCCGGGCTGTGGTGGACAACTTTCCGAACTCCCCCCGCCGCGGCGACGCCTTTTACATGCTGGGCAACACCTACATCGCACTCAACAACTTCGACGGCGCCCAGGACAGCTTCGACCGGGCGATTGCGCTTGATGCCGCTCCGGACTCCCTGAAGTCCGCTGTCATCTTCCAGAAGGCCTGGCTCCAGTACGACCAGGGGCAGTATAGCGATGCCGCCCCCGCCTTTATGAACCTCTACCAGCGCGACGCGACAGCCGACCGCAAGGAAGACGCGCTATTCTGGGGCGCCGAGAGTTTTTACCAAACGGGCAACCTGGGCCGTGCGCAGTCCCTTTTTCAGCAGTACCTGAACGAATACCCGAACGGCACGCACGGGGCGGCGGCGCGGTACGCGCTTGGGTGGACGGCCTTCAAGCGCCAGCAATACCAAAACGCCGCGCGCTGGTTTGAGCGCTTCCTGGCCGGCACCGACCAGGGCAGTGGCGACATCCCCTACCGTCAGGATGCGCTGCTGCGCCTCGGGGACAGCTACTACGCGCTCAAGCGCTACCCGGCGGCCATCCGCACCTACCGGCGCGTGGAAGGCGATGCGGCCGACTACGCACTCTATCAGACGGGCCAGGCTCTCGACCTGGCCGACCGCCCCCAGGAAGCCATCGCTGCCTTACAGCGGCTCGTGCAGCAGTACCCCAACAGCGACTGGCGGCAAGAGGCGCTGTACCGTATCGGCTTTATCAACTTCCAGAACCAGAATTTCGAAGCGGCCATCCAGGCCTACCGGCGAGTTATCGACGCATACCCCAGCGACCCGCTGGCTGCCAAAGCCCAGTACGGCATTGGGGATGCGCGCTTTAACGCCGGCAACATGGATGCCGCCGTAGGTGCCTATCGACGGGTGCTCAATGCCTATTCCAATAGCCCCTTCGCGACCGACGCGGCATCGAGTATGCAGTACGCGCTCATCGCCATGGACAACCAGGATCGAGCAACGGCCATTATCGACTCGTTCGCCACGGCCAACCCGAATTCGCCGCTCGTGGATGAGCTCCGCTTCCGGCAGGCCGAGGCGCTTTACCAGAGCGGCCGCACCGACGAGGCGCTGCAGTCGTTTCGGCGGTTCGTGCGCGTATCCAACGACGACGCGCTCCTTCCGGAAGCGTACTACTACCTCGGCACCATCCACGCCGACCGGGACGAATACGACGCCGCCGAAGGCTATCTCCGCCAGGTGCTCGATGAGTTTGAGGGCAGCGCCCAGGAGGTGGAGGCGGCGCGACGCCTCGGTGAGATTTACCTCGAACGCGAGAGCTATAGCAACGCGCTCGCCGTGTATCAGTCGATGGACACCGCGGCCCAGGATCCGACCAACACCGCCGAGGCCCGATACGGGCAGGCCCAGGCGTTGCTAGGCCTCAACCGACTCAACGACGCCGAGCAGCTCCTCGACGAAACCGTCGACCGGTTTGCGAATCAGCCGGCTGCACTCCCGGCCCAACTGGGCCTAGCGCGGGTGTACGAGCGCCAGCAGCGCTTCGATGAAGCCACCGACCTGTATCGCACCGTCGTCCGCAACGCCGAGGCCGAGATTGGCGCTGAGGCGCTCTTTCGGCTGGGCCGCTTGCTGATCGAGCGCGGGGAGCCCCGCCGTGCCATCGAAGAACTTAGCCGCCTGCCCACCCTGTTCGGGGGCTACCCCGATTGGATCGCCCGCAGCTACCTGGCCCAGGCGCGGGCCTACCAACAGCTTGGCCGCACCGGGGAAGCCTCCCGCCTCTACGACCGCGTCATGAGCGACTACTCCGGAACGCCGTTTGCGCAGACGGCTGCTCGCGAGAAGGAGGCGCTCTAACCGCTCTGATGACTCGTTCTATGCCCCAAACCCGCACCCATCGCATGGACCCCATGCATCGCATTGCTTCACTGGCCGCGGCCCTGAGTCTCTTGCTCATGCTGGGCGCTCCCCCGCCCCCGGCCCACGCACAGCAAGACCCCTCGGCGGAGCCGGCGCTGCCCGACATTGCCCCCCGTGAGATCGAGATCCAGGGGACGCTGGACATCTCCCTGCCTTCGCTGCAGCGCCAGCCGCTGAGCGGCTTCAATCCCCCGCCACGCATTCCAGACATCCCCCAAACCCGAACCCCGTTTGTGGGCGACTACACCCTGGACCGTGAGGACCTGCCGCTGCAGATGCCCGAGCCGCCGGGCCTGCAAGCGCAGCTGGACCAGCCGGCGCCCCCGCTCAACGGCGAGCTCGAAGCCGGGGGCGGGCGCTACTTTTCGCGGTTTGCCGCGGGCCAGCTCTGGCTTCCGCTGTCGCCTCATGAGACGCTGACCCTGGGAGGCGACTATCAGGGCAGTGCCGGATTCGAACCCTTCGAAGCGCGTCCCGACGTGGACTCGCCGTACGACACGTTCACGGCGCAGGCCGGGCTGCAATCCCGGCGAGGAGATTTCTCCTTGAACGTCGACCTCGAGGGCTTCCTCGACACGTACACGCTCTACGGCGCCCAGATCAACGCGCAGAGCCCACTCAGCCCCTCCCTGGTCCCTCAACCCGATCGCTCAGGGGGGCACCTGATGGGGAGCCTCGACCTGCAAACGCATGGCCCCATCGCGCTGGGACTGCGCGGCCGCGTCAGTGGGACGGAGTACACGACGACCCTCTTTTCGGGCACCACGGACGACGAGCGTATGCAAACGGAGCGTCGCGTTCACGTCGGCGGGGACTTGACCGTTCCCATCGGGGCATCGGAAGGGCGAATCGACGCGATGGTTGAAGCGGCTGGTCTCGGCGCGGACGCCGGATTTGGCGACGATGTCACGGCTTTCGACGGCGGCCTCAATGCGCTGCTCGTCACGCGACCGGGACTTCGGGTGCACGTCGGCGGTCGTTTTCTCGCAGCCTCGGTCGGACCCGAGGCGCGACCGCGCTTCACCGAGCGCCGGTCGGCCCGCTTCTTCGTGCCGTCCTTCCAGGTGGATTGGACCGCTACCTCAACGCTGTCTCTCTTCCTTCAGAACCAACCGGCCGTACAGACGCACCCGCTGGCGGATCTGTTCGAAACGAATCCCTTCCTCTTCGGCGACATCGGCGTCCAACCCGCGCTCCGCACCACCGATGCCGAAGGCGGCCTCCGGCTGTTTGCCGGCCCCGTCCAGCTCGTTGCTCGGGGCGGCTACCGATACAGCGTAGCCCGTCCGTATTTCACCGACGCCCCGGCCGCCTCTGCCGCCGACCTCTACGCCGATGGCACCTTCGCGGTCGAGTATGGATCAGCTCGCATCATCCACGCGGGCGCCGACATCTCCCTGCAGCGCATGGGCGGCGTCGAGGTCTCCATCGGCGGGGCGTTCCGAAATGGCCAGCTGGTGGGCCGCGAAGTGGCTATCCCCTACTTTGCGCCCGTCACGGGCCACGCCGTCCTTTCGTATGCGTTCGCCGACCAGCGCGGCCTGATTCAGCTGACCGGTCGCATCGAGGGCACGCGGTACGTCGACCCGTCAGAAACCACGCAGATCGATCCGTTCATGGACGTTGATGTCGACGCTTCTTTCGACGTCACGTCCTCGCTTGGTCTCATTTTTGAACTGAAGAACGTGACGAGCGGCTCGCTGGAGCGATGGCGCCAATACCCGCAGCCGCCGCTCGTCG